>NZ_QOUX01000037.1 GCF_004116265.1 Anaerobacillus alkaliphilus
CTAAGCATGAAGCCCCCCTCAAGATGAGATTTCCCTTGGAGTTAATCCAGTAAGACCCCTTAAAGATGATGAGGTTGATAGGTCTCGGGTGGAAGCACGGTGACGTGTGGAGCTGAGAGATACTAATCGGTCGAGGACTTATCCTAAAAATAAGAATTGATTTTCTTACTCAAGTCTTAAATGTGTGTTATCTAGTTTTGAAGGAATGATCCTTCAACCCAAAATAGTTTAGTGGCGATAGCGAAGAGGTCACACTCGTTCCCATGCCGAACACGATCGTTAAGCTCTTCAGCGCCGATGGTAGTTGGGGGTTTCCCCCTGTGAGAGTAGGACGTTGCTAAACTATTTTATTATTCCACAGTAGCTCAGTGGTAGAGCAATCGGCTGTTAACCGATCGGTCGTAGGTTCGAGTCCTACCTGTGGAGCCATTTATGGAGAGCTGTCCGAGCTGGCCGAAGGAGCACGATTGGAAATCGTGTAGGCGGCGTAAAACCGTCTCGAGGGTTCAAATCCCTCGCTCTCCGCCATAGCTCGTTTTTATGGCCCGTTGGTCAAGCGGTTAAGACACCGCCCTTTCACGGCGGTAACACGGGTTCGAATCCCGTACGGGTCACCAAATAAAAGTATAATACCTGGAGGATTAGCTCAGCTGGGAGAGCACCTGCCTTACAAGCAGGGGGTCGGCGGTTCGAACCCGTCATCCTCCACCATATATTATTTTATTATCACTTTATTATTATCGCGGGATGGAGCAGTCTGGCAGCTCGTCGGGCTCATAACCCGAAGGTCGGAGGTTCAAATCCTCCTCCCGCAACCAATTTATTTAGTCTTTACAAACTATGGACCCGTGGTGTAGCGGTTAACATGCCTGCCTGTCACGCAGGAGATCGCCGGTTCGATCCCGGTCGGGTCCGCCATTTTTTTATTTTATTATTTTGGCTCGGTAGCTCAGTCGGTAGAGCAGAGGACTGAAAATCCTCGTGTCGGCGGTTCGATTCCGTCCCGAGCCACCATTTTTTGCCGGCCTAGCTCAATTGGTAGAGCAACTGACTTGTAATCAGTAGGTTGGGGGTTCAAGTCCTCTGGCCGGCACCAGCGTTCTTACTTCGATACCTTTGGTTAGTAGTATAATGAAAACGTTTTTGTTTTCACATATTGACGAAACTAAGAATAGTATGTATTATTAGTTGTATCTAATATGGAGGGGTAGCGAAGTGGCTAAACGCGGCGGACTGTAAATCCGCTCCTTAGGGTTCGGCGGTTCGAATCCGTCCCCCTCCACCATTTGAAACTTAGGGGCATAGTTTAACGGTAGAACTGAGGTCTCCAAAACCTCCAGCGTGGGTTCGATTCCTACTGCCCCTGCCAATTGTAACTTAATTATTGTGGCGGTCGTGGCGAAGTGGTGAACGCACCGGATTGTGGCTCCGGCATTCGAGGGTTCGATTCCCTTCGATCGCCCCATTCTAATTAATGGGCTATAGCCAAGCGGTAAGGCAACGGACTTTGACTCCGTCATTCTCTGGTTCGAATCCAGATAGCCCAGCCATTTTCATATGCGGAAGTAGTTCAGTGGTAGAACACCACCTTGCCAAGGTGGGGGTCGCGAGTTCGAGCCTCGTCTTCCGCTCCAACTTTATATTGAGGCGGCATAGCCAAGTGGTAAGGCACGGGTCTGCAAAACCCTTATCCCCCGGTTCGAATCCGGGTGCCGCCTCCAAGTTCTCATGTAAGTCTTTATAGTTTTGCCGGGGTGGTGGAATTGGCAGACACACAGGACTTAAAATCCTGCGGTAGGTGACTATCGTGCCGGTTCAAGTCCGGCCCTCGGTACCAAAACAACATCTTGAATATGCTTCTTCGTAAGTTTTGCGACGAGCAGCGTTAGCAGCGCAGGAGCAGTGACTAAGTGATTGGTAATAAATCACTTTAACAGCCCTAAACACAGTTTCACTGTGTATTTTTTATTTCATATGCCGAGCTGGTGGAATGGCAGACACGATGGACTCAAAATCCATTGCCTTCACGGGCGTGCAGGTTCAAGTCCTGTGCTCGGTATCTAAAAGTGAACTTCACAGTAAAGACTGTGGAGTTTTTTATTTTTCTTTGATTGCTAAAGTTTATTTGCTGGTGGACAAGATTGAAGAGGACAACTGGCATTGGTAGTCCGGCAATTTTTTTGTTAGCCCCGACCACCGGTACTTTAAAAGCCCATTAGGGCAAAGGAAATCGCTGATATAGGCGATTTTTTTATTTGGCTGAGTGATAAAAAATCGGTGTCAGATTTGATTGGTCATGTCCTCCTAAATGGTATTTCGTTAGGCTGACACGACCACTTCGAAAAACATCTTGTCCTTCGTTGAAAAAGAAACGGAGGATTTTTTAATTATGTCAGAAAAAAAATGAAGAAAAAAAGGACAAGTATTGCTGATTTACTTTATGAGAAAAATGTAACATTAAACAAAGCTAGAAAAAGTCATACTACTTGGGAGCATGGAAAAGAAGATTTCCTATTTCGGAAGAGTGCCCAAGGTAATTTAGCGATTTATTTTTTTTGTGTCTTTTTTTAGTCTATTATTTTTGGTAAGCTGACCGGTTTATATTGCGTTAACAACAGATGGAGATAAGAAACGGAAGAGAACTGTTAAGTCAGATGCAACTAATTTAGAATTCCTTACAATACTCCTTTTTTTGTGATATTTTCTTATTATTTATTGAAATTTTCATTTAGATTGAATTATTTAATAATAATAGCTGATGTGCTAATAATTAAAAATGTATGATAGCCTTATTGTAAATAATGTCCATTAATTGTGCCATTTTACTTATAAGATATTTATTTGTGCTTATTAGTAAGGTAAGATTGTATATATATGGGATTAAATATAAAACACACAATTCGAAGGTGAGGAAAAAGAATGAATCAAAAGTCTAAAACAGTGGGGTATCTCCTAGCGTTTTTTCTTGGAGGTATCGGTGCACATCTTTTTTACTACAAAAAGTATATCAGAGGACTCATCTATCTAATTTTCTGCTGGACCTACATTCCAATATTCTTAGGGTGGATTGATATGTTGTTTATAAAAAAGTGGCACAATCAATTAGATTCAGTAAATGACAAGAAACAGCTAGAGAAAAAGCCATCTCTAGCTAAAATCTCTGTTGAGCCGAAATCCCAGGACAATAAAACAAAACCTAAAAAGACCACTTCGATATTTAACAAAACATTTTACAACGAAGAAGATATCATCTTGCCGAAGTATGCACACATAGAAACACCCGCTTCTATTCTTAAAAGTGTAGAGGAAGCATTAAACCCTAAGAAGTCTACAAAGGATAGTGGAGGTATTCGAACTGAATATTCTTACTCACATTCGCACTCAGACTTCATCAAGAAATCACACAACTATAAAAACCGGACACAAGGACCGACAAAAGAAATACCATTACAGGCATACTGGACAACGTTTGACTCTATGAACGACAAACAATTAAAATGGTACTTCCATTGGAGAGAAGAAGTCCTTGAAGGAAATTATTTAGAAGTAGACCTTAGTTATATTTTCGTATTTGTGTATGAGTTACTAAACTACTCTTTTAACCCTAAGGCATCGTTTAATGTCAGTATGTTAGTACGCTTATATGAGAACTATGTAGACATGCACCCAAAACTTTCTAATTACTTGCCTCGGTGGATTCAAGATATGTTAAACGAACTCAAGGAAGAGGAGTTAGCAAGCGAATGGAAGTTCCGTGATTATGTTCCTCCAGTATTTAAAGCGATTACATGGGAACACAAACCATTAAATAAAATATCCATTACACACTGGAGAAATTTTATCCGTAATTACCGGGAAACCAAATTCTTTCTGGATAACAAGAATAAAATTTATAAAGTGTTCAAAGACGGTCTTTTGTTATTAGAAGCCCATCACAACGAACAAAACGAAAAAGTAGAAAATATTTGGTTTACGAATAAACGAGTTCGCAATGTGGCTCACCTGTATTCAGGAGCGGTCATTGGAAGGGAAAATGAACCTATCCATGTTTACCACACAGAAGTTCAACCTACAGATACGCTTTATGATGAAATTACAGCTCTTTTCCGATTATCCGAGAATGTCACTCGTATTTTAAACGGTGAAAAAAGGGAGATAAAGGTGGAAGAAGAAGTGCTACCAGATAATTTTAAGAATAACTTATTAGATAGTTACAAAGAAGGTGCAAAAAAAGCCAACGAACGATTCAAGACGGTCAAGGAGAAAGATACTCAAGCTACAGGTAGTACTATTCCTCAACGACCGATAGAAGAGGAAACAACGGAAGTGGCAGCTGTCACTGCTACAAAACCAACCATTGAATTTAATGATGAGAATATTCAACGTTTAAATCAAGAAAATCAACATTTACAAGGAGTGTTTGAGGGTAGCCAAAACGAAGAAACACAACCGGAGTTTAAAGATACTTCGGTACTGGTGACACCAGATGCAACTACAACAGACATTACTCCTGAGGTTTCTGAAACAGACAGGACGGTTGAGGTGGATACGGGATTAAATTCTATCTTTGATACTACTGAAGGGGATGAAGAGGAGTTTATTAGTTCATTATCAGATGCAGAAAAAGAATTCTTAAGCTCATTTAACAACGGAGAATATTCTCAAGACGAAGCAACCGCTTTTGCGAAGAGGAATGGGAAAATGTTAGGCTTGTTCCTAAGTGAGTTAAACGAAAAAGCAAATGAACATTTGGGGGATAATATCATGGAGTTAGAAGGCGACAACATTATTCTTTACGACGAGTTCACGGATATTGCTCTCATGCTGAAAGGGGCGTAATAATTGAATATTAAGAAACGAGATTCATCCGCAATATTAAACTCTCTATCCGGGGGAGTTGTGCCAAGCAGAGGATTACAATACATCATGGTAGGTCGAACAGACGAAGCCAAACAAATTCTGGCAGACTTGCAAAATATAAAGGGCGGTTCCTCGGTTATCAAATTGTTCATTGGACCTTTTGGGAGCGGGAAGAGTTTCATACAAGCCCTAATTCAACAAATTGCCTTTCAGGAGAAGTTTGTTGTAGCGAAAGCTGACTTTACACCAGAACGGCGATTATACGGCAGCGAAGGAAAAGCTGTCGCAATCTATACAGAACTAATGAAGAACATGGCAATTGCTACGGTACCGGATGGTGGGGCTCTACCCACTATCCTGGATAAATGGATTAGTGACGTCCAATCAAAGGTAGTTGTAGATAAAAATTATGGCTCGGTAGCATTTGATAATCCAGACTTTATTCGGGATGTAGAACATGAGATAACCAATACAGTTTCTAAGATGGATGACCTAATTGGAGGATATGACTTCTCACGCATTCTAATCCAGTATTTCAAGGGATTTGTAGAAGACAACAATGAATTGCAGCGCAAAGCGATAAAGTGGCTTAGAGGGGAATATAAGACGAAAACAGAAGCAAGAACAGATTTAGGGGTTCGAGATATTATCGATGACAACAACTACTACAACTACCTGAAAGTTGTCTCTCAATTTGTGAAGCAAATCGGGTATTCCGGGTTAGTGGTTAATCTGGATGAAGCAATTAATCTGTATAAGATAACTCACCCTCAAACTAGAGATAAGAACTACGAAACCATCTTAAAGATATATAATGATACCCTTCAAGGGAATGTGGAAGGTTTATACTTCACACTAGGTGGTACACCAGAGTTTTTAGAAGATGAAAGACGGGGACTATTTAGTTACGGAGCACTGAAAAGACGATTGGAATCTAATCGTTTTGAAACAAACGAGTTCCGGGATTTATCTCAACCAGTCATCAAATTAACCCCATTGAAGCATGACGAAACGTATGTTCTATTACAGAAATTACGAGACATTCATGCGACGCATCATGGATCTCAATCGACTGTAACAGATGAAGAGATTAAGCGTTTTATCATTCAAGAGTATTCCAGACCGGGAGCGGATGAGAATTTAACAGTAGGGGATGTCATTCGTTCTTTTTTAGGTGCACTGAACATTCTACATCAAAATCCAAATTTCAATCGCAGTGATATCTTTGGAGAAGAGGAAGGACCACCAGAGCCGCGAAACACCGTTCACTCTAGGTTTGCTACTACAGAAGGAGAATAAGGAATGACATTTAATCTGTTAAGCAAAAACATTCAAAAGAAAATATGGGATATGAAATGGGACCGTTTCACTCCTATCCAAGATAGCACCATACCGGTTATCATCAATAGTTCTAGAGATGTTATCGTATCATCAGGGACTGCTTCTGGTAAAACAGAGGCAGCCTTTTTGCCTATATTATCCCTAGTAGAAAAGGCAGCAGTTTCCGAATTAAAGGTATTATACATCTCGCCATTAAAAGCATTAATTAATAATCAATTTGAGCGAATAGAAAAGCTCTGTGAACATACTCATATTCCTATCCATAAATGGCATGGAGATGTCAGTCAAAGCGTCAAAAAGAAATTCTTAAGAGAACCAGCCGGGATTTTACAAATAACCCCTGAGTCGATTGAAAGTTTGTTTATTAACAGGACCGAACAAATTAAAAATCTATTTAAAAGCCTTGATTTTGTAGTGATTGATGAAATTCACTCCTTTTTAAATAATGACCGCGGTGTTCATCTTCGTTCTCTACTATCGAGAATAGAAACACTAGCCCAGAACAGACCTCGGATTATCGGACTATCCGCAACCATTGATAATTTTGAATTCGTGAAAACCTGGGTGAACTACACATCACCGGAAGAAGTTGAAATTGTAGATGAGAAGGGCAGCGAGAAGCATCTATTGTATTATCTGATGCACTTCCCGGAAAAAGAGGACGAAGAAGCAGGGAACAAACTAGAGGTGTCTTTATTTGAAGATATAAGAGACTTAACACGAAATCAAAAAGCCATTATTTTCTGTAACGACCGTGGCTCTGTAGAGGAACTAACAGTATTCTTAAATCGTCTAGCGGAACGGGAGAAAGTAGGGGAGACCTATTATGCTCACCACTCGTCCATTGATAAAAAGGAACGAGAATATGTAGAAAAAACAATGATGGAATCCAAAATGCCTAAAACGGTAGTAGCTACAAGTACATTGGAGTTAGGTTTAGACATTGGAGATGTAGATATCGTCATTCAATTAAATAGTACGTTTACTGTATCTTCATTGAAGCAGCGACTAGGAAGGTCTGGACGTAAACGAGATGCTAAGCAGATGCTACAAATGTACACAACCAAGCGGGATAGTTTATTGCAATCGCTCGCTGTTATGGAACTTGCTTTAGACAAGTGGATTGAACCAGCTACTGGTTATGCTCAGCCCTATGACATTTTGTTTCACCAGGTTATCTCCATATGCACCGAAACAAATGGAATAACGACGAGTCAATTGTTAGAGAGGATTGAACGAAATCACATTTTTTATCAGTTTAGCACCATAGACGTTCAGTTGCTTATTAACCACATGCTAGAACAAGACATTTTGGAAATGGTGAAAGGACCTAATGAGCTTATCGTAGGTTTAGCCGGAGAACGTATTTTAAGAAGCCGTGATTTTTACGCCGTCTTTATCACACCGGAAGAGTACATGGTATTAGAAGGTGTAAGGAAGATTGGCACATTGGATAAGAGTACATTTTTAGGTTCTGAAGGGGATAACATTATTCTTGCCGGGAAACTATGGACAATTAAACAAATAGATATGGAAAAGAATAAGATTTATGTATCAAAAGCAGTGAATGGTAAACCACCTAGGTATTCGAGCAGCGGTTTGAAACTTCATAAGAAAATCGGTGAAAAAATCATGGGAATTTTATGTGATGACCACCAGTTTCATTATACTAACCAAGAAGCATTGGATACTCTTAATGATGAAAGGAAATTCTATCATGACAATCAGATACACCTTGGGAATAGAGTCATAAAAGAGGAAGATGGAAGCTACTTATTGGAGTCCTTTACAGGTACTGTAATTGCTCAAACACTTGGATGGATGTTCCGAGCAATAGGCTTCGCTGCTAAGATAGAGGACGGATTAAATCGAATGAGGATTGAGGGACCTCTTTCTATAGATGTCCTTAATTTTATCAAAAAGGAAGATTGGGATGAAACAAGATTACTTCCTCACATTGCGGAACCAGAATTATATAATTCCAAATTTTCTCCGTATTTACCGGATAAACTATTTTGGAGTATGCATGCTGCACACGAAATGGATATCGAAGGTGCTATTCAGTACTTAAATGAATTCGAATTTATCTTCATAGATTGCAAAGTAAGAAGGTAATTTTCAGAACTGCTAATTTGGCGTTCTTCTTTGTATAGAATTTAAAAGTTAGGAAAAATAAATCTCCTAGTTTATCTTTGAATACGATACATCATGAATTATGTCATGTTCATGAAAATAATGATCTAGCAAATATGGAGGAGTTTAAAGCGGAATTATATATAGAATCCAATACCATCGATAGCGTATTAAATGCACATGCAATGAACCTATTCAGTGAATATATTGTACCTAAGATGGCTGTTACTACTAAAGATCCATATAATATTATAGATAAAGATTTTTTAACAGATATAATAAGCTACATTCAAGAAGAAGTGAAAAAAGATATTCAAAAGTATTTAAATGGAGAGATAGATAAATTAATTTTTTTCGGGGAACTTCAATTAAAAACAAGTCATTTATTAAAGATCCTTTTGAATCTAGAATAAAAAGTGGACACCCCTTTATATTCTGACTCAGAGGAAAATTATGCTTTATTAAGAGATACAGAGGATAATGAAACTGACACTTTCTTTGGTTATCAGTAGACAAATAAATTTTGAGGGGGGAGGCAAAATAGAGCTTCACCCCCTTATGGTTACACATTATCAGGGATAGTAACTTCAAATCTTAAAACTTCACTTGATAAAACCTGTGCTGTATCACTTAAATATACTAATTTACTTTCCATGTAATAGGTGTTTTGCTAAGTACATGAAACGGATTTGCTCTTCTCTTAAAAAGTCATTCCCTTTTTTCCTCTCAGCAAAGAAGGAACTATTTGTATTAAACACAAATAAATTGAGATTCTCGGTTCTAAAACCGTTTGCGTACCACTCTTTCATTAATCTTTGAATTTCCTTCATTCTATCCTTGCCAATGACTTCCGAGATAATATCGTTATAGCGTTTGTATTTGGAAGTCTTTGAGAATAAGTCATATTCATCATTAATTACATAGAAACCTAACCTTCGAAAATAAGCCTCAGAGAGCCATTCTCCAAATCAGTATCCATTTTTTACACCAAGACTCTATTTACTGCAATATACTATCAGTTAAATAGTCTATATGCTTTATTAAAATTTTTTAATGATGAAAGATTTGCAAAAGATTTAGAAACAGGCAGAGATAAATACGAAGAGTTATCGAATGAATATATATAGAATATGCAGGTTTAGTGCAAGAAAAATGAAATTGTGAAAAGATAGCGAAAATTATTAGTATCCTAAATATCTAATAGGAGAGGGAATAATATAGAAGAGATAAAAATTCAAGTCACTTCCTTATTCGATTGAAATTTCTTTTCCTATAGCCTCAAAATCGTGTTAATTTCTTAAAAAGTATCATTAATATTACAAGAGGACTTAAAGGTAAAAATGTTAGGTTTTTTTCTTATATAGTAGGATTTGCATAAATAATTGGGGAAAAGAAACCTTTTCACCAATTATTTAAGATTAATAATTACCTAACAGCGGTGGCATGTAATAAAGAGGAATTCCTAAAGAAAAGGGGTGTATATATGGGAATATTTCAAGAAGAGTTGATTAGAACTTTACATAACGTTTTTTACAAGTATTTAGAGAGGAAAGAAGAAAAGTACCTTATCAGAGGAGAACGTGTCAGACTTGTCCGAGGAACTATAACATCTGTGGCACATTTTTTTGAAGACGAGATAGGGAGGATCTTATATAAAGTGTTAGCACCAGATTATTCTATTTTAGTAGATTATCCCATATCGTTTCCAGGAAAAAACAACCGTATTACACCTGATATTCTTATCATTAGGGATAAGACAATTATAATGATCTTAGAGTTAAAGATAGACCTTGGATATGAGCAAATTAACTGGAGGGAAAAGAGGGCTGAGGTCTTATCTAAAATTAGTTCATTCAAGAATGAGATGTATTATAAAGAAGTTATAAATGGAAAAAAAGAGTCATCAAAATTAAGTGCCATTGATAATGTCCCCTACGGAACTATTATTTTATCTCAAAAGAATGGTGGGATAAAAAGTAGAGACATTATAAATGAGTGCGTAGAAAAGAAATGTCATTCGGGTGAAATAGTACCATATTTTCATTTACTTCAGGATAAAAGTTGGCATCCAAATGATTTTATTTCTACAGAACAAGTTGACCAATACTTTAATGAATTGATTAATGATTATTTAGATAATGAAATGCAGGATGCAATCACACAGGATTGGAAGCGTTTAGAGAATTTTTTGAGAAAACATTTGGAATTTCAATAAATAAAATCATTTATAAATTCTAAATGACTTACTATATTACCATGCAACAGCGTTTTTTAATCTTTCATTTTCTCTATTTACTAAGATTAATTTCTTCTGTATCACCTCGAACTTTACATAAGAATTGCAATCACAACATCTTAAAGTTAAAGTGTCACCGACCTCAATATCATTAATTTTACTTATATGTTTTTCACTACACTTAGGACATTCCCAATCTAAATTCATAACTATCCCCTCCGTATAAAACACATTTATTGTATTCTATTATTCTATTGGAATATTTAGGTTATCTAAAATTGTAAACTGATGTAAAATAAATAGTAGAAAAATGTAAAAACTTGTTATTAGGAGGAAAAATTATGCTATCAAAAGGATCAACCTGGAGTAGATGGGATTTACATATTCATACACCTTTATCAATATGTAATGAATTTGGAGGAGATAGTGAAGAAAATTGGGAGAAGTACATATCCCATTTAGAAAATTTACCTGAAGATGTTGATGTTATTGGGATTAATGACTATTACTTCATTGAAGGATTTGAAAAGGTAATTCAATACAAAAAAGAGAAAAGTAGATTACTGAACATAAAAAAAATATTTCCAATAATCGAGTTTCGTATCGATAAGTTTTCAACTGCTTCTGAGTCGAAATTACAAAAAGTCAATCTACACGTTCTTTTTAAGATAGATGACAATAATTGGAAGAAAGAAGTAGAAAAGATAAAAACAGAATTTATTCAACAAATAAATGTTACTCCTTTTCATCCAACTAAACCTTTAAGCAAACAGTCATTTATTGAGATAGCAGGAAATCTTAGAAATGGATTTGATAATTATGTACCTTCTGCAGATCAAATATTTAATTTGATTGAAAGTGATACTTGGAAGGATAGAGTAATAGTTTTTCTGGGTTATAAAGAATGGAATAATCTTGAAAAGGGCGGGCAATTAAAACCTTATAAAGAATATCTACTCAATAAGGCGGATGCTTTGTTTACTGCTTCACCTGATGACAATGTTACAAAGAAAGAAAGTATATTATCTGAGTTTGGAGGAAGTGTACTAATTCATTCTCAGGATATACATAAATATTCAGAATTAGAGGTTGAAAATTATAAGTGTTTTACTTGGATTAAAGCAGATAAAACTTTTGAAGGGTTAAAACAAATAACATATGAACCAAAAGAAAGGATAAAGATACAGCAAAATAATCCATTTTTCGATGAACAAAAATCGGTTGTTTTAGATAGCATAAAAATTGTGGACTCAAATAGTTGGTTTGGTAATCAAGAAATTCCTTTAAATTCAGGGTTAATAACCATCATCGGGGAAAAGGGATCAGGAAAAACTGCACTACTCGATTTATTGGCTATTGCTAACGATGAAGGTATTTATGAACCAGACGTGAAAAATTACTATTCTTTTTATAATAGAGCAAGGCAAGAAATTAAAGATACTAAAGTTCATATGCGTTATTTAGGGAGTGAAGACCAAACTGTATATTGTTTAGATGGGGCAATTGCAAACACTGAAACAAATAGTCATGCTAAAGTAAGGTATCTTTCATTGAAAGAATTAGAGAGCTATGTTGATCAAAGAGATAAATTTCAATCCTTTATTAAAAGTATTATTCATACAAAATCACCTGAATTGAATAATTTTGAGGAAAAGATTGCTAAAGAGATAAATAAAATAAATGAAGTAAATAAAGCAATCCGCAAATTAGAGGAAAAAGTAAAAACACTAAAATCCCTTGAAGAAGCGTATCAAGGTAAACAATATGAAATAGATCTTCATATGAAAAACGAACCTAAAATTAAGACAAACTTTACAGAGGAACAAGAAAAGGAATATAAAGAACTAATAACAACAGAGCAAGATATAAACGCACTAATTAAGAAAAATAACCAATCAATAAGCCAATTAACTGATTTCAAAGCATGGATTGTTGAGGAAGTTCATTCTATAGATGAACAATTCAAAAGTAAATTACATATAAAGGTAAACCAGTTAAGTAATGTAGAAGTCTCGTTATTGGATAAGGTCGGAATAGTAATAAATATTGAAGGACAAGAGAAAGTTGATGGAATCGTAAAAAAACTACAAGATGATAATCAAAAGCACTATGAAAAATTAGAAGAATTAAAGGTTAAAATAGTGCCTCTTGAAGAGATAAATCAGAACTCACAATCAGAACAGAAGAATACAAGAGCCTGGATTGAAAAAAAGAGCCAGTTAGAAGAAGAGTTAGAACAACTTGACCAACAAAAGAAAATATTAGATAGAGATAAAGAACAAATAATAGAACTACAAAAGAAAAGAAGAAGTGATTATTTAAACCTCATAAAAATAAAAATAGAACAAAAAGAAAAATATAAGGATTTGAAGACAGAATTAGAATCGGATCAAAATATTGGATTTAAAGTGAAGATAGAATTTGATTCAAAGAAGTTCTTAGAGAAGGAAGATGCAATAATCAACCATGGGTCAGGAAACTCAAAAGAAGGGATTAATGAAAGGTTACAAGAGATAGTTATTAACAAGGTAATCCAGATTGATGATGTTTTAAAAGAAGAAGATTTGCAACCAATAATTGAATTTATAGATAGTGTTGATAATGAGAATTTTGTAAATAATGTGTTTGGAGAAAAGAAAAACAAAGAAAACCTGTTGAAAAAAAGTTTTAATATTGAAGACTTTTATAATTGGATTTTTGATGATTATTACGATGTAAATTATTTTATTGAGTTTAAAGGGAAAGCATTAGAAACTTTATCACCTGGACAAAAAGGCTTAGTATTAATGAAGGTTTTCCTTAAATTAGATAGTAGTTCAAAACCATTATTGATCGACCAACCAGAAGATAACTTAGATAATAAATCAGTATTTAACGATTTGGTGAATGATTTTAGAGAGATAAAGAAAAAACGCCAAATAATTATTGCAACTCATAATCCTAACCTGGTTGTTAATACGGATAGTGAACAAGTAATTGTAGCATCGTTCGAGGATAACAATGGTAATGGAGATAACCCCAAAATCGTATATCATGCAGGCTCACTGGAGGATAATGATATTCGTAGCAAAGTATGTGACATTTTAGAGGGAGGGAATATTGCTTTCCAGAAGAGGGAAGTAAGATATTCTTTGAAATAAGGACAATGGGAGAAAGAAAAATGATTGAAACTTATTTAGACTTATTAAACCAATTAAAAGAAAAAGGCATAAGCGATATTGAGCCAATGCTGAAAAAAGTAAAGCACCCAAGAGTTATAGGAGATATGTTTGAGGGACTCACAAAAAGTATTCTCAATGAGGCAATTTTTAAAGAGTTTAACTTAAAAGTAGTGCGGGGCTTTATAGAAAATACAGATGGTAACAAAAGTGAAGAAATAGACTGTATGATAGTAGAAGGAGAAGGAGAAAAAATCGCCTTTACAGAAGACTACTTTTGGAAATTAGAGAAAGTTATAGCTGTAGTACAAGTAAAAAAAAATCTGCATGGTAAAGACTTGAAGGAAGGGTTTGAAAACTTACAATCTGTTTATAAGATATCCGAGCCTAAAGAAAATTGGGAATTCGACTTATTGAAGGATTCATATGAGAACCTATTTAACGAAGAAATCCCGTATTTTAATGATGTATCGAAGTTCCCTTTTCATAAGCAACTCGTTTACCATACTTTGATAAAAGAGGTACTTTTACCGCCAAGAATTATCTTTGGCTATAGTGGTTTTAAATCTGAAGCAAATCTTAGAAAATCAATAATGGATCATTTGAGCCAAAACATAATGGTGAAAAACCACAGTGTTGCGAGTATGCCCAATTTAATCTTATGTGGGGAATTTTCTTTAATAAAGATGAATGGTATCCCCTTTAATGGAAAAATTGATTCCGATAATTATTGGCATTTTTATGGCTCTTATAATGAAGCACCACTATTATTATTGTTAGAAATTTTATGGACAAGATTAGCGTATAAATATAAAATATCCCCTAAAATATTTGGCGAAGACTCAACACTGCAATTAATAAGACCTTTAATAAAAGCCAAAGGAGTTGAAAAACCAAGTAAGGGGTGGTTAATGCAGGAAATAAAATTTAGTAGGAAACAATTATCCCAAATGAAAAATAAAGTCACAAAAAGTTAGATATACATGGCTAAAATAAGCAGGATTAAAAGCAAGGATCTAATAAGAAGGAAAATGAGAAAAAATAGCGAATATACTTATTAAGCACGCAGAGGTATCGAATCGTGTGCGGGGGTAAAAGAGAAAGAGTGAAAAAATCGACTCTTCCCCTTGTTCCTATTGGCTTTCTTTCCCTAACTCCTAAAAATGCGACTCAAAATCGTGTTCCTCTGGAGTGTCGTTTCGACCCCGACCACCGGTACCATCTACATAATTTGATTAACTTATAAAGGTTAGAACTCAGAAAAGTTGTTAAACCAACGTTTCTGAGTTTTTTATATTAGAAAAATGGATTGAAAAAGTTAAGATATGAATTTGTTTAACCAAAATGTTATACAAGGTATTTCTCAAATTACCATTGCTTTAAATTTTGAGAAAAATACAGTACCTAGGTTGATCGTATACATACGAGAAATCCTATAGTTTACGCTATTGATAGCTTTAATTTTCTATACTAGACTGATTGGTAGTGAGCTCAAATGGTAAAATAAATTATGTCTGGACGCGGTTACTTTACTTTACTTATATCTAACCTATAGAAAGAGTAGTGATACTTTTAGCAAGGTACAGAAAATTCTTAATTTAGCGATGAGCCCCCAATAGTAACCCAGATTTTAATAAAAATAGCTATTTAACCGAAAAATCTTACTTAGAGGTGAAAGCAATGAAAACATTTCAAAATCCGATTTTACCTGGGTTTTATCCAGATCCATCTATTTGTAGAGTAGCTGAAGACTATTACTTAGTGACTTCTTCTTTTGCTTATTTTCCAGGTGTACCTATTTTTCACAGCCGTGATTTGGTGAATTGGCAACAGATTGGCCACGTTTTAGATAGACCTTCACAACTTCCTTTAGATGGGCAAGGCGTATCAAGAGGTATTTTTGCACCTACCATTCGTTTTCACAATGGAGTTTATTATATGATAACGACGAATGTAGGTGAGGGAGGAAATTTTGTTGTTACCGCAACGAATCCTGCGGGGCCTTGGTCTGATCCGTATTATTTGGATGCACCGGGAATTGATCCATCTTTATTTTTTGATGATGATGGAAAAGCTTATTACCACGGGACACGTCCTGCACCAGAAGGGGAAAAATATAGCGGTAACTGGGAAGTTTGGCTGCAAGAGTTTGATCTGGAAACTATGACATTGGTGGGAGAAGCAATAGGATTGTGGCGAGGTGCATTAAGGGATGTGATCTGGCCTGAAGGTCCACATATCTACAAGATAGATGGCTATTATTATCTTATGATTTCTGAGGCCGGGACAGGTCATCACCATGCTGTTTCCATTGCCCGTAGTGAAGCGATCACTGGTCCTTACGTTGGGAATCCAGGTAACCCAATTATGACTCATCGACATTTAGGCAAAGATTATCCAATTGTAAATGTTGGTCATTTTGATTTAGTGGAAACACAAAATGGTGAATGGTGGGCAATTGGGCTAGCCTCGCGTATTTATGGTGGCTATTATCGTAATCTCGGTAGAGAGACGTTCCTGCTTCCGGTAAAATGGGAAGATGGTTGGCCAATCATGAGTCCAGGAACAGGGAAATTAGATATGTCGTACCCGATTCCTCAGTTACCTGAAACAAAGTCTTCTATTAGGCCAGCGTGTGAGCATTTTGATGAGGATAAACTAGATTTCAGTTGGAACTTTCTACGCACTCCTAGGGAAGAGTTTTTTAGCTTATCAGAACGTCCGGGGTATTTACGATTAAAACTTCGCCCAGAAGCCATCACAGATCTTGCTGTACCAAGTTTTGTAGGGAGAAGGCAACAGCATATTAATTTTGCGGCTTCTACATATATGGAATTTATCCCAACGAATGTTGGTGAGGCTGCTGGTATTGTTCTATTACAAAATGATCAATATAATTTTCAGTTTATATATACAAATAACGGAGATAGTAACGTCATTCGCCTGGTTAAATATGAAGATGGAAAAGAAGAGGTTCTAAAGGAGGTATCTGTAAATGCCTCTGCACTATATTTAAAAGTGGAAGCATATGGCCAAGATTATAGCTTCTACTATGGGGTAACTTCTAAAGACTACCAACTTTTTATCGGAAATGTAGACGGAAGAATATTAAGCACAGATGTTGCTGGTGGATTTGTTGGCACAGAGCTTGGCTTATACGCGAGTGCTAATGGTAAAAGTAGTACAACTACAGCAGACTTTGACTGGTTTGAATACTTAGGATTAGATTAACTTTCGTTTAGAGTGCCTGACCGCAGTTATGGTAAAGCATTCACACGAGACGGTCTAGTTTTCCTGATCCATAAATAATTGAAGTTATTGCTTAACACAAAAGCGCTATGACAAATGTATCATAGCGCTTTTGTAACGTTTGAAATTTAATTGGAAGACAATTCGCTTCTGGATCTTGTTATATAGACTCTAAAGATGATAAAGGCAAACAATGATAATAAGATACCCGAAATATACGGTAAACCAACTGCAATCGAATATAGTAAGCCACCAAGTACTGGTCCAAATATTCTTCCTAAAGAGTCAAATGAGGATAAATATCCAGTAGCCATTCCGTATCCTGCTTTAGATTTCTTTGTTAATAAAGAGGAAACACTAGGTCGGATAACACCATTACCTATCCCAAAAATAGCTAGGAAAATAGCTGCGGTAGTGAAGTCCTGAATTAGTAGGATCAGTCCGAAGCCAGTAGCGGATATAAGTATACCAGCTTGAATGATCCGAGCTTCTCCAAATCTCTTAGTCAATTTCCCCATTAACCCTTGTACAACTGCGCTAGCTAGTCCCATGATCATAAAGATATATCCAAGAGTGACTGAATCTAGGCCTGCCCTTTTGGCTGCATAATAGGCAAAGGTTGCCTCTAAGCCGGATAACGAAAGAGAAACAAACAATTGTAAAAAATATAGCATAGACAATGGCCCACGAATAGCTGTTGTCCATGGTGCTTTCTCTTTTTTCGCGTCCTTACTCTGTGAAGGCTCTAATGATTCCTTTAAGACAAAGAAAACAAAAAATAAAGTGAGTAGCGACAAAACACCGGAAATATAAAACGGAGTATGTATATTAATGTTTGTAAAAACACCACCGATTGCAGGTCCAAAGATAAAACCAAGGCCAGTAGCAGCTCCGATAATTCCCATTCCCTTTCCACGATCTTCTTCTGATGTAATATCTGCAACATAAGCCATTACGGTTGGCATGTTAGCAGATGACAATATCCCACCAACAATTCTCGCAGCAAACAACATCCATAGCTGAGTAGAAACTGCCAGCATAAAGAAAGAGATAGAGAGACCTAAAATACCAATCATGATTACTGGCTTTCGACCAATTCGGTCAGAAAGTCTGCCCCACATAGGAGCAAAGATAAACTGCATTAGGGAATAGGTAGCCATAAGTAGTCCAAGCTGGGTAGGCGAAGCCCCAAGTTCTTCTGCATAAAATGGAAGGACTGGAATAATAATTCCGAAGCCAACCATCACAAGGAACATTACGGCAAAAAGTACGGGTAATGCTTTTGTTTGTTTCAATATAATTCCACCTTCTTGATAAAGATAAATCAAAGAAATTATACCATAAGAGAATATGGAATAGCACATTAGAGACAAGGTAAATCCCTCAGTGAGTTAAAAAAGACCACTCAAAATGAGTGGTCATTACTACATTGATTTAGGCAATATATGCTGATCCAACGATCACTAAAAGAATGAACAGCACGACGATTAAAGTAAAGCTGTTATGCATTCTATAACACCTCCCTTTTGTGTTACAATAATACCTTATGTAGGGAAGCGAAAATTGAGTGGGCGACTACCCATTTTTGGGCTAATTAATGAAATTGCCGTTTCGTTTCAAAGATGTGAAAATTTTTATTTAGCTTTTCTTACTTGAATCAATATTCTTTCAATTTAGTATCTTAGAGTATGGTCTTAACCTTTTCACCAGCTCCGCTGAAATAATTAAAAAAAGAACGGGAAGTAATGCAAAGATAGGTGGAGTCCAATAGTTATTAAGTGTTAGAACACCGATTTGTTCTAAATGAAAAAATGACAACCACTGTACAACATAAAGAACGAAAATTAGCAATGGTCGATAGAAATAGCCGATAATAAACGTACTAATTATTGCACTTATAAACCAATATAGGGCATCAAAAGCAACATGACTTTGTATCTTATCTGTGAACCAATTGACGGTAAATTGGTGGCTACCATTCAATACAATAACTAAATAAATGATTGTATGATTAATGATGTTAATTGTTAAATATATGTTCATCCACTGAAGCCATTTAGGTGGGTTATCTAGTTGTTTACTCCACCATTTTCCGATTAGGAAACCAATAATAAGTAGTATCCCTGTGTAAGGAGTTTGCCACCAGTTCTGTTCATATGCCCCGACATATAGAAAGAATTCTTCAATTGCCATAAACATTACCGAAAAACCAATGATCCAATAAAAATTCAGGTGAAAAGCTACAATACACATGGCAACTGTAGGTATCGTAATTCCTTGAGAGATAATAGCTCCAAGGAGTGTATCGTACCACAGATCATTAATTACTCCCGGATAATAGTTATAAGAATGAAATAAGGCCAGAATAACATACTCAAGTAGATAGGAAAGTCCCGCAACCACTAAGAAAATCATCAACATTTTTCTACGTGGTTCTTTTGTTTTATAGATAGTAAAAAGGAACAATAACAACCCTAATATAGCTAAGATGATAAACCACCATAAATTACTCATTTCATGACTCCTAGTAGAATAGATAAAGTTTAGTAACTTAAGTTTCCCATTGGCACAACTATTTCATACTTTATTTTGAATGAAACCTCTTCTTCAATTAAACGTCCAATACTTAGAGGTGAATGTTTATGAAAGAATTTTACTATTTTGGCGTTTTTCTTTTCATAGTATGGATAGGTTATTGTGTTTACGGTTTTTTAACATTTGTGGAAATGGAAATTTTTCTCGTTCTCTATGCTGGGGTGATTGGAATTATCGTTTTTCCCTTTTACTTTTCAATCTTGTTTTTTTGGAATAAATCCAAGAAGAGTGTTAATGTTTTAGTTGGACTATTTGTAATAGTCGTAGTGTCGGTTATAGCTTTTTCAATAATAAATTAATATAAAAAAATAATGAAACCTTTTTCCATTATTTGGCGACTTATGGTTTGTAAATAATGAGAAAAAGGAGAAATTGGTATGAGAAGATTACTATTTTTATTTCTATTCGTATTACTTCCACTATTTGGATGTGCTAATAGTGAAAAAACCTCAGGTGAAGTAACGAAAGAAAATAATGAAACGGTCGTTAAGAGTGAGGTTGCATATTTAGAAGATCGCCTCGAAGCCACAACATTGTATGAAAATGAAATATACGGATTTACGGTTTCATTTCCAAATACCTGGGATGGTAAGTATGAGGTTGAAGAAAGTGAAGAAGCAACGAAGTTCTTTTACAAGTCACAAGTAGACGGACGAGCAGAACTAGTCACCATTTATGTAGTAGATGAAACGGAATGGGAGCAAGATGAATATGGCCAACTAAGATATCTTGCAACGAGTAATGGTTCTGTCTATTATTTTGTGCTTCCACTTGACGTTCCATACTCGAACGAGAATGAGATTAAAGAGTATAGTCAAATGGTTGTTGAAGCTCGCACAGCAATGAGCACATTTCAATTAAGAGATGCTAAAATTAGTGGTAGTCCAATGGTAGCACTAGATTTATTTTTTCGTGGGTTTCAAACTGAAAATTATGAGTTAGCAGCGCAGTTCTATGGTGGCGAATACGAGTGGATCTACGAGAAAGTAAAGCAATATCGAGAGGTTTCTTTAGAAGACAGCCCCGGAATTTTGCGTGGATTTATTGAAGAGCTTGGTGGAGAAGTAACGTACATTTCTGAAGTACATGAGATAAAATATATAGATGAACATGATTGGTATCAGTTCCTCGTCAGTCTTGTAACTGACGATGGAAAGCCTTATGTTTCATTTGGAGATGAAGGTCCTTTGGCATTTCATGTGAAGGCAATTGATGGAACCTTTAAAGTGTTAGATTTACCGTCTATCACATTGAAATAATAGGGTTGAGGCAAAGAATCGTTGCCTCTTCTTTTTTTTGTTCATTATTATCATAAAATAGTCGGAATTTCGGGGGAAAGGTAGGTTTACTTCCCTATCTAAACGTTGTAGTGTTAAAAATAATAACTCCTTTTTTAGAAAGGATTTGCCCTATGAGAAAATTATTAGAGCTTACAAATGTCGTTGAAGTAGAGACCTTGCAAAAAATTCAAGATGACTTTTCAGAAGCTACAGGATTTGCTGCAATTACCGTTGATTATCGTGGAAAACCTTTTACGAGGCATAGTGGTTGTTCGAAATACTGTTCAATTATCAGGTATCGTAAGGATACAAAAGATTTATGCGGAAAATGTGATTCAAGAGCAGGTTTAGAAGCGGCCCGTACCGGAGAACCATATATCTATATGTGTCATTCTGGCTTCGTTGATTTTGCAGCACCTATCATCGTTAATGGCCAGTATTTAGGTTCCATTATGGGTGGCCAGGTAGTAAGTGCGGATCAAACATCTAATCTAGAATATATTATTGATGAAACGCTTGATATTGAAGAAGACGATGAGTTGATTGAAGCCTACACCCAAATTCCGATTGTACCAATGAAAAAGATTAAAGCTGCAGCACATCTTATGTTTACGATCGCAAATAAGATCGCTCAAAAAGGTTACGTCAATGTTATGCAAAAGGAATTACATGAGCAATCGCTTCAGCTAGTTCAGTCTAAAATAACGAAGGCCAATCTAGAAATGGCCTTAAGGACATCTGAACGAAAGACACTACAGTCACAAGTAAATCGACAATTTTTAATTCAAACACTAAATACTGTTGGTAGCTTATCCTACCTTGAAAAGGCTCCGAAGACAGAAGAGGCAACATTCACACTCTTAGACCTTGTAAAATATTTTGTTTCGAATATTGGTAAAGATGTATCAATAATAGAAGAATTTGAGTATTTACATAATTATTTATTTTTACAACAAATTCGGTTAGGTGAGCGCTTCTCTTATGAATTGGTAGTTGATGAAAGTGCTAAAAATTTGATTATCCCATCCATGATCATTCAGCCTATTGTTGAGAATGCAATCGTACATGGTGTTGAAATGAAGTCAGGCAAAGTAAACGTCCTAGTATCTATCAAATTAATCAATAAAACAATAGAAATTAGAGTGAAAGATAATGGAGTTGGGATGCATGAACATCAGATTGAAGGTATTTTAGAGCTGAGTGGTAGAGAGATAGTTAAGGAAATGAATTTGAAGGTATTGAAGCAGAGATTAATAGATAGATACGGTATTCGCGCGCAGATAACTATAGATAGTGAAGAAAAGCTTGGCACAGATGTGACTGTTAGGATACCTGTTTTTGATGGTGATTAAGAAAGGGTGAAGTCAATGTTAAAGGTAGTTATTGCTGACTTAGAACCAATTCAGAGAAAGTGTATTAAAGCGCTTCTTCAAGAAAGATATCGAAGGCAAGTCGTTGTTCTTGAAACTGATAATGGTCAAGAGGCATGTGAGTACGTAGAAAAAGACAACATTGATTTAGTAATTATGGATCATCGTTTAACTGGTATGAACGGTCTAACATCAGCTGTTGAGATGAGAAGACATAATCCCCTTCAGAAACTAATGGTATTTACAATGGAAGAAGATCCACAACTAAAAAAATCATTCAACAAGCTAGGGGTTAAGCAATATATAAAGAAACCATCAAGACCTCGAATATTAATTGACTTAATCAGTAAGGGACTTTCTGAGACGCCACAACTCCCCGCACGTAAAGTCACGTTGAAGATAAGCGAAATCGTTCAATTTATTGAGGGGAATTTGAACCGAGACTTAACGTTAACCTATGTAGCAGAAAAAATGAACCTTAGTTCTTACTATTTAAGTAAGATGTTTAAGAAAGAGCTAGGGGTTAACTTTGTTAAATATGTAACGGATCGGAAAATGGAGAAGGCAAAAGAACTCTTGAAGAATTTTGATGTTCCTATTATTAACATCGCATTTGCGATAGGGTATGCAGAACCTAGTTATTTTACGAAGGTTTTTAAACGGGTTGAAAATATGACTCCTAGTCAGTATCGCAATCAATTTTATCGTTAGTCATAGAAAAGAAGTAGTGGATGCACTACTTCTTTTCTGTAGCTGATTATCAGATAATCGTCGATGTACCCGTTCCACCATGGTGCAGAAGAAAGTAGTCTTTGATTTCTTCTGTAATTGAATTGAGGCTTTCCTGCGGAAGTTCAGGATGAAAATAGATAATTTGCAGAGCGTTCTTTGTTTCTGGTGTTACCATAGTCCGTTTCGAGTCAACAATTGGACTACCGAAAGGTCCTATTTTATCAGCTGATAAAAGTTTACTCTTCATATTTGTTTCTCGATTATTTATGGCTTCATATAAATCGTTTTCATCTCCTACACGAATTTCAATTGGAAGTGAAAGTTTATCAAAATCATAGATCCCAATTGGGATAGCGTATTTTATAGAAAATAAATTGTTCACATCAGCGGCAGAATGAATGCTAGGTACAGGGTCTCCTTTTAAAACTCTACGCAGAAGTGCTTCTGAGGAAGGACGGTATTTTGATGGATCAGTGCCAATCATCTTAAATAACTGACGCCCCTCTTTGATGCCAACAATGTCAGTAACATTTTGGTACAATTGTTGCCTGTCACATATTGCCTTTACATCCAACTGTATTTCACTTGAAGAATGATGTACATTTATATTAGAATAAGAAATTACGCCGACTTTAAAATTAGGCGCTAAAGTTTTCAATTCTTCATGAATTGTTATAATCAAAATAGTCACCTACACATTTTATATTTTCTAGAACATCCACTGGGTAAGGACAAATTGCCCAGAATGTCCATAAGTGGTGCCTGACACCGATATTTTACCATAAAATACCTGATAATAAAATAAAGGAGGGACTTCAGTGACACTTGCCCAATTAAAAGAAGAAATCATTGCATATAGTAGCAGTATCGGAATAGATAAAATTGGCTTTGCTTCTGCTGATCCCTTTGTCGAGTTAAAAGAAAGACTTATTACGCAACAAAACTTAGGATACCAGTCAGGTTTTGAGGAAAAGAATATTGATAAAAGAGTTTATCCAGACTTAGTTCTACCAGAAGCTAAATCAATTATTGCAATTGCTTTAGCATATCCCTCAAAAATGAAAAATGCGCCATTAAGTAAAAGAGATGAACGGCGAGGTCTATTTTGCCGGGCATCTTGGGGGGAAGATTATCATACGATACTAAAACAAAAGTTAGTTCTACTCCAAAGTTTTATTCTAGAAAAGGTTCCAACTGCAAAGGTTGTCTCAATGGTTGATACAGGAGAACTAAGTGATCGAGCAGTCGCAGAGCGAGCCGGAATTGGGTGGAGCGGGAAGAACTGTTCCATTATTACAAAGGAATTTGGCTCTTACGTATATTTAGGGGAGATGATCACTACAATCCCACTTCCGCCTGATACGCCAATTGCTGATCAATGTGGTAGTTGTACAAAATGTATTGATGCTTGTCCAACGGGGGCAATTGTTCAAGGTGGTCAATTAGACTCAAATAAATGTATCGCATTTCTAACACAAACAAAAACTTTTTTAGCAGATGAATATAGAGAGAAGCTAGGTAATCGAATATATGGATGTGACACTTGCCAACAGGTTTGTCCTGAAAACAAAGGAAAGGATTTTCACTTGCATGAAGAAATGGAACCAGATCCTGAGGTTGTGAAACCGTTACTAAAGGAACTTTTATTCATAAGTAATCGAGACTTTAAAGAAAAATTCGGTTCTCTGTCTGGGGCTTGGCGAGGAAAAAAACCTCTTCAAAGGAATGCAATAATTGGAATTGCACATTATAAAGATCAGACAGCTATAGGTGACCTTGAAAAACTATTAAAGGAAGATACAAGGCCAGTCATTAGAGGTACAGCAGCATGGGCAATTGGGAAAATAGGCACAGATCAGTCCAAGATCATCCTAAATGCGGCGAAAGAGAGAGAAAAAGACGCAGATGTGGTAGCTGAGATTGAAAAAGGGCTGAATTTGCTCAAAAATCAGAAAATTTAGCTGTGGTCAACAATAATAGAGTCAAGTACTATTAAGACAAGAGGATTGAAAGAGGGGATAGTATGGAAAAAAGATCAGCCATTTACTATAACGAAATGGATAGCCCACTTGGTCCGTTAACCGTCGTATGTAGCGATTTAGGAGTTTGTTTAATTGAATTCGGATCCATAGATCAAACGTTAGCAACGATAAAAGTGTGGATGAAAAAGAACTATATTCGAGCAAACCTGTCTATTAGTCCAGAAGATACTGAACCAGTTGTTACTCAATTAAACGAGTATTTCACTGGAAAACGCCTTAAATTCGATCTTCCAATAGATCTTATCGGAACAAAGTTTCAATGTTTAGTTTGGGAAGCGCTAAAAAAAATTGAGTATGGTGAAACTAAGAGTTATAAGCAAATCGCTCAGGAAATTGGTGCTCCAAAAGCTGTTCGAGCAATTGGGGGTGCCAATAATAAAAACCCAATTCCGATTATCATTCCATGTCACCGGGTGATTGGAAGCAATGGTGCTCTCGTTGGTTATGGTGGTGGAGTAGATAAGAAAGAGATATTGTTAGAAATTGAGGGTGCAATTAAAAAAATATCTTAAAAACTACGCAGTGCGTAGTTTTTTCTTTTGGTAAGGCTTTTTTTGCAAAGTTGGTTGCTTTCGTAAAAATCCCAAAAGCCGGATTTTTACACAAATTACTAAGAATTCACCACTAATTTAGTAAGTAATGCTCTTTTCTTACATAATTTATTGGCTGATATCTTCATCTAAGGTATTTTTCCAATAATTTTAGGATAGAAAAGCCACAATGTTTACGAAAAGAGCCTTTGGTAAAGATTGTACTCATCATGTAACCCACATAATCCTCATACATTTAATTTAGGACGTAATACAATGGAGGAGGAGTATAGGTTGGGGTGGCTAAATTCTTTGGGAAATCATATCAACTTGATGAACAACTCGTATATCTCGGATGATCGTTTTTGTTACATTCGAGATAATGAACAAGATTGTAAAAGTAGGAAGCTCCGAAGTTTAAATGAACGAGAAGGTAAAATTGTAAAATCAGTTGTCGATGGAACAGTATTGAGCGTACAGAAATTAGAGGATCAACGACTGGTAGATTACGCTGTTCATTTTCAGTATTTAATTAAGCAAAATAATAAGTTTCACATCGAAGAACAGATTGAGGAGAGACGTGCTATTTTTTCAGGAGAAGAGTTAATTGATGACTATAGTACCAACTCTGAAAGAGAGATGCTCTTAGAGGAATCTACTAGTTTGGAAAGAGAGAGTATGGATATAGAGACAGCAAGGTTTCAATACTCAAGACTTGAGGCCGTCCGTTATGCTGAGCGATGGTGGAATGACTATAATCCTCAATTTAAAAAGTTTGAGAACAATTGTACTAACTTTATCTCTCAATGCTTACATGCTGGTGGGGCACCAATGACAGGTTATCCAAACAAAAACAAAGGCTGGTGGTATCGAAATAAGAATTGGAGCCTTAGTTGGTCTGTAGCTCATTCATTACGATGGTATTTAAGTGGAGCAAACTCAGGACTAAGAGCTAAAGAAGTTACTAGGCCAGAGGAATTAATGAAGGGTGATGTCATTTGCTATGATTTCAATGGTGATGGTAGATGGCAACATACCACAATTGTCGTTGCAAAGGATGGAAGTAATATGCCATTAGTCAATGCGCAAACGACCAATAGTCGAATGAGATATTGGGATTACAAAGACTCAACTGCGTATACGTCAAAAATTAAGTACAAGTTTTTTCATATAATTGATGGATAATTAGAGCAGCCCCTTTTTTCACTCTATTTGGTAATGCTATAATATAGGTTAGTCGAAAAGACGATAAAAATAGAGGTGAAAAAATGGGGTTACATATTGTTTTATATCAGCCAGAAATTCCTGCTAATACGGGAAATATTGCACGTACTTGTGCTGGCACAAATACTTCGCTACACTTAATACGTCCATTAGGTTTTTCTACTGACGATAAGATGCTAAAACGAGCAGGCTGTGATTATTGGCCAAGTGTTAAAATTAGTTACTACGATTCAATTCAAGAATTATTTGAAAAGTACTCTAACGGCAATTTTTATTTTATTGAAACAGTAGGAAAGAAAAACTATGCTGATTTTGACTATAGCAATGTAGAAGAAGATCACTTTTTTGTTTTTGGAAGAGAAACAACTGGCTTACCAAAAGAGTTACTAGCAGAGAATATCGAACGCTGTTTACGAATACCACAAACAGATAAGATTAGGTCTCTGAATTTAAGTAACACAGCAGCTATACTAGTCTATGAGGCATTACGCCAACAGAACTTTCCATCATTAACATAATGCTTTTGAAAATAACAAAGGAGCTGACTTGTCAGCTCCTTTGTATGTACTATTAGTGACGTTTTGGTTTTTCGTTATATCCTGCAGTGAAAATAGCAGCTAGGAATGCCACACAAACACCGAAAATTAAAAATGTTGTCATAATGGAAGCCCCCTTAGAAAAATATTGTCCTAGTATTATTCTTTCATTATAAGTGATAAAGCAAACAATGTGAATGAAAAATGTTTAACTATTTTTACTGTGATTGTATATTGTGATAAGTTTTTATTTCTTTAAAGATGTTGTTTAACTTGCGACTAAAGAGTTACTCGCTTTTATCCTAGTATTTCCAAAAGTCTCTCATTTTGTACTCTAAACTCGGGTCTAAATATATAGTATGATGGAAGAAACCATTTTTAAAGAAGGAAGGGTCTCCTTGAAGAACACTTATTTAACAAGTCATTTTCCCCTTATCTCGATCCTAATTTTTAGTATAACCTTTTCCCTTTACTCTGAAGGAATTATTATACAAAAGCTACATGATTTCGGAGTTTACGACGGGATGACCGAGGTGTTTTCTGATAGCGGCATTAAGTTAACGTTATTATTTTTACTTTTATTACTCTTCTTTATGGTATTTGCTGCATTAAAACTCATTGCAGATACGATTGTTGAACTTTCGCTATTGTTTTTTTCGAGAGACCAAGAAGGGACAGAACTAACAAAAATACGCTCCGGCTCTTGGCTTTATTTAATTGGTAGTCTACTATCGCTCTTATTTTTTCAAAAGATTATCGTGATTTTGTTGATATTAGTAGCTGTAACATTTAGTTACTTCATCTATTTCGTGTATAAGGTAAGTTCTTCATTATCGTCTATTGGACTTGTTGGTTTAATTTTCTTTCATGTCTTTTTTTGGTTTTCTTTCACACTGACTGTTTTTTATGCAACGATTAAGCTATACAATAGTTTTGTTGCTAGTTTACCTGTTTAGAGTAAGTAGAAAGAGAACTACTTACTCTTTCATTATGTCTCGCCAAATAAGTAAATGAGGGCTTCGGGAGTTGATTGAAGCTAAACTTTGCGGTTGGTCTTGTCCAACCCATACTCCGGTCGTGTAATTTTCAGTCAAGCCAACGAACCAAAGGTCAAAAAACTCATTGGTTGTACCTGTTTTACCTCCAATATAGGAACTAGTAAAATTTGCTTTTCTTCCTGTACCTTCAGTAACAACTTTCGTTAGCAGATTTAGCATCTTTTCGTTTACCTCACTGCTCCACACTTGTTTCGGTTTATCTTCCCATTGATATAATAGTTTTCCGTTTTGATCAACAACTTTTTGAATTCCTCGTGCGTCTTGAAATATTCCATCATTAGCAAAAGTGGTGTAAGCTTTTGTAAGCTCTAATGGACTTACCCCAAACGTAAGGCCACCTAGAGCAGCAGGTAAACGATAGTCCTCGTCAACAGTCTTAGCAAAATTAAACTTCTCTAAATACGAGAACCCTTTTTCTACAGTTATTTCATCCAACATTCTAACGGCTGCAGTATTATAAGAATGCTTTAGGGCTACATCGATTCGAACATTTCCATAAACGGAGCCACCATAGTTCTGTGGACAATAGCTATCTTTACAGAATGGTGCAGCACTAATTGATTTGTTAATCGGTGAGTTAGTTTCTGCGAAATAGGGAGCAAAGACAAGTAAAGGTTTAATGGATGACCCTGGCTGACGGTATGCTTGAAAACCTCGGTGGAAATCAAACTTATTAAAGTCTTTGCCTCCGGTAATTGCAACAATCTCGTGAGTATAATGATTAATCATAACCGCAACACCTTGAATATCATTTTCCGGCAGATGTTTCTTAATGGTCTGAATGACCTGATTTTGTTTTTCGGATTGAAATCCCGTATAGATGTGGATACCGCTTTTTAATAACTGATCTACACGAAGACGCCTTTTTTCTAATAGAACACTTTTTTCTTCAGTGGTAGTAGCTAATGCAATTTCCGTATTAAATCCATCTTGTTCTCCGACTAACTGTTCAAGCTCAAAATGGATGTAAGTAATATAATCCGGAAAACGATCAACCTTTTTCGTAGGCGTTAGAGCAATCTTCTCAGACTTGGCGGTTTTAAATTGTTCTTCAGTGAGATAGTTCATCTCAAACATTTTTGTTAGAATCCATTCTTTTCGACGATGGGTATTCTCTGGACTAATCATTGGATTATAAAGTGTCGGATTGTTTGGAATTGCTGCTAAGAAAGCAAGTTCAGAAACGGATAATTGTTTCGCTGATTTTGAGAAGTAGAAGCGACTAGCAGCCTCTATTCCATATACACCATTTTGAAAATAAATTGTGTTTGCGTAAAATTCCAGAATATCCTCTTTAGAGAATAGATTTTCTAGATGGTAAGCGTAGAGTACTTCCGTTAGTTTACGATTGTACGAACGTTCATTGCTAAGATAGATATTTTTCACTAACTGCTGTGTAATCGTACTTCCACCTTGTTCAATTCCTTGTTTTTCGGCATTAATAAAGAGAGCTCTTGTTATACCAGCCATATCAAATCCCTTATGTGAAAAGAAATTACGATCTTCCGTAGCAATCATAGCATAAAGAAACATTTGGGGAATGTCATTGTAAGGTACATAAATTCGATTTTCATTACTATAAACATCGGAGATAATCTCTCCGTCCTCATCATATATATAGCTATTTGAATGAAATACGAAATCTTCCTCGTAAACACTTTCTTTTACAATCGAGGTTATACTTTGAAATGCATTGAATTCATTTATTAGACCAATTAGGGTGAATGAAAACAAAGTTATGAACATAATTATGAGAAAAAAACCAGTGCTCTTCCGCAACAATCTCACTCTTTCATCATATAATAATCTCACTACTGGGCAGTCGCACAAGACAACCTGCTAGTACGAGTATTTATTTATTGTTATTTAATTATGAAATCTCTTTAATTGTAGCACCTAGTACGTGTAATGGGTCATTTTTTTCAGAGGAAACTACTGTCAAACGCATGAACAAGTCAACTTCGGCATAGTATGTATCAAGAACTTACATTTAAGGCATCTAGAATTGGGAGGGATATGATGAGTATCTTAAATAGACTGAAAGAGTTTCGAGAAGAAGAGAAACGTTTATTGTGGGAAGGTACTTTCGGTGAATATTTAGAAATTCTTAAGGCGAGACCAGAGGTTGCTCAGACTGCACATTCACGTGTTTATAACATGATTAAAGATGCTGGTGTTGAAGAAATTGACGGTAAAAGGCAGTATAAGTTTTTTAGTGACCAAATATACGGTCTTGAAGAATCGGTTGAAAAGTTAGTTGAAGAGTACTTTCATTCAGCAGCCAAGAGATTAGATGTAAGGAAACGTATCTTATTGCTCATGGGACCTGTAAGTGGGGGTAAGTCAACAATTGTATCAATGTTAAAACGTGGGTTGGAAAAGTATTCAAGAACAGATAGTGGTGCGATATACGCTATTAAAGGTTGCCCAATGCATGAGGATCCTCTTCATTTAATCCCTCTCCATTTACGGGACGAATTTTATCAAGAGTATGGTATAAAAATTGAAGGAAACTTATCACCTTTAAATGTGATGCGCTTAGAGAAGGAATACGATGGATGTATTGAAGATGTTGTGGTTGAACGAATTCTGTTGTCTGAAGATAAAAGGGTAGGGATTGGAACATTTAGTCCATCTGACCCTAAATCCCAGGATATTGCCGATCTAACAGGAAGCATTGACTTTTCGACGATTGCAGAGTTTGGTTCAGAGTCGGATCCAAGAGCTTACCGCTTCGATGGTGAATTAAATAAGGCGAACCGTGGACTAATGGAATTCCAAGAAATGTTAAAATGTGATGAGAAGTTTTTATGGCATTTACTATCGTTAACCCAAGAAGGGAACTTTAAGGCTGGTAGGTTTGCACTTATCTCAGCAGATGAAATGATTGTTGCTCATACAAATGAAGCAGAATATAAGTCATTTATTTCTAACAAGAAAAACGAGGCGCTACATTCGAGAATGATTGTTATGCCAATTCCTTACAATCTTAGAGTCTCTGAGGAAGAAAAAATATACCGCAAGATGATTAAAGATAGTGATATTGCCGATGTTCATATAGCACCACATGCATTAAGGGTTGCAGCTATTTTTACAATCCTAACTAGATTAAAAGACTCTAAGAAACAAGGCGTCGATATTTTGAAGAAGATGAAGTTGTATGATGGAGAAACTGTCGAAGGGTTCAATTCTCAAGATGTTGAAGAAATGAAGAAGGAATATCAGGATGAAGGCATGACAGGAATCGACCCACGTTATGTCATAAATCGTATTTCCTCGGCAATAATTCGTAAAGAACTGACATCAATCAATGCTCTTGACGTATTACGTTCGATAAAAGAAGGTTTAGATCAACATGCTTCGATATCTAAAGAGGATCGTGAACGCTATATCAATTTCATTTCAGTTGCACGTAAGGAATACGATGAAATTGCCAAGAAAGAAGTTCAAAAAGCCTTTGTTTATTCGTACGAAGAGTCTGCGAAGACACTTATGGATAACTATTTAGATAATGTTGAAGCATACTGCAATAAAAATAAACTTCGCGATCCACTAACTGGTGAAGAGTTAAATCCAGACGAAAAGTTAATGCGTTCGATCGAGGAGCAGATTGGAATTTCAGAAAATGCGAAGAAAGCTTTCCGTGAAGAAATTCTTATCCGTATTTCTGCTTATGCTCGTAAAGGAAAACGCTTTGATTATAACTCTCACGAGAGATTACGTGAAGCAATTCAGAAAAAACTATTTGCTGACCTTAAAGATATTGTTAAAATTACAACGTCATCTACCACTCCAGATGAAAATCAATTGAAAAAGGTTAACGAAGTAATTGCGAGATTGATTGATGAGCATGGCTATAACTCTGTTTCAGCAAATGAATTACTGCGCTATGTAGGAAGTTTACTAAATCGATAAATAAAAAAAACGGCTTTTCCTCACTAGGGGAAATAGCCGTTTTTTGTATGGTTTTACCTTCAGATGGGAAAGTATAAAAGGTTGTAACTTTGAATGAAGGAAGGTAGCGGTATGAAAAAGCTTGTTTTCATATTTTTATTATCGATTTTATTAACAATCCCGATACATCCAATTGTCGAAGCTACTTCATCTATAAATGTAGCGTTTGTACGTGAGAATGATCTATGGTTGAAAGTTGGACAACATGAAAAACAGATCACGAACGGTGAGTTTATCCGTAATCTCAAATGGTCTTATGATGGTGGCTGGCTTGCATTTTCAAAAGGGAAGGAAGAGGACGAGCTCTGGGTCTACCAACTTGAAAATGAAGAAATGTTTCAAATTATAGATAATACTCAAGCGTTTCAATGGTCTCCCAAAGAACATAAGCTTGCATTTCTTACAAATGGAGTCTTAAGTGTTTCAGACGTGAATAAAAAGGATGAAACAAAAATTGAAAATGTTGCAAAAGGTGTCGGGAATTTTTCATGGCAACCTCACGGGCGAGGTTTTCTCATATCTTCGGTAGCCAACTTATTACCAACTGGCTGGACAGGTGTTGAATTGTTTACTGTTCCTGTGGATGCGAAGCTAGATCCAAAACGAATTAAACATTTTTATACACTACCTAATGAGTCTGATGAATTTTTCGCGGTAACGACAAGCCCTTTTAAGTGGTCAAACGATGGTAGTTGGATTTCGTTTATTGGAATGCCGACAGCATCTCTGTCGATGGATATGAATACTCTTTGTGTCATTGCAGCAGATGGAAAAGCATTTCAGCAATTAGGGAAGATGTTATATTTTGATGATTGGTTTAAGTGGTCACCGCGATCAAATCGTCTTGCCTTTATTGAGGGGGAAGGAAGGTTTGCGGTAAAGAATAAGCACTTAATGATGAATGAATTTCCGGTTCACCAAGGAATATCTTTAACACCAGAAGGATTTGTAGAAAAAGGGTTCACTTGGATTGACGGAGTTCAAATTGTCGTTTCCCGTGCAAAGGAGTCTGAATGGTCCAATGATCCTACAGAAAGACCGAAGCCAAGTTTATATCATGTAAATCTTCTTACCCATCAGCAGGTTGAGTTGACTTCTCCTGGGAAACAAAAAGGCGACTACATGCCACTTTATTTAACTGACCTAGGTAAGTTAGCTTGGGTACAGTCCGATGAAACATATTTCGGAAACATTTATTTGAGTGATATAGATGGAACGAACCAAGAACTATACGTTGAGAGAGTGGGAGATGGCAACTTATACGAGGATTCTTTTGGCTGGAGTAAGGTAATTAGCTTTTATCAGTAAATTTGTTTGAATTGTGTAAAACATATAAATATTTTTAGAAAATTTAGTCATCTTTCCATTGAAGATAGTTTAAAATAATATTAACTGGAAAAAATGAGCATATGATTTGTTTTTAACATCCAAATGGTGATAAATTTTAATTAGAATTATTACAAAGTGGGGGGTGGACCTAGATGGAGCTAAATCAAGAACTTGAAAATGAAGAAAGAAAGAAAAGGATTAAAAGAGAAATAGTAAGTTGGGTGAAGACCCTCGCAGTTGTGTTAGTAATCGTTGTAGCAATTAGAGCTTTCTTGTTTACTAACTACATTGTTTATGGGTCATCGATGATGCCTACGATTCAAGACAGAGAAAGAGTGATTATTAATAAGATTGGTTATGATGTAGGTTCACCTAAGAGATTTGACATGATTGTCTTTCATGCCACGGAAACCACTGATTACATTAAGAGAATTATTGGTCTCCCAGGTGATACAATTGAATTTAGGGATGACACTCTATATGTAAATGGTGAAATGATCGAAGAGACTTATTTAAGTGAGATTAAAACAAATTTTCGGACCAGACCATATACCGATGACTTTACTTTAGAATGGTTGACTGGTGAGCAAACAGTACCTGATAATCATATATTTGTATTAGGAGACAATCGTCCGAATAGTATTGACAGCCGTCATATTGGTTTTATCCCCTTTGATAAAATAGTTGGAAAAGCAGATATTGCATACTGGCCAATTAAAGACTTACGGTTATTGAAGTAGACCGCACAATGTGCGGTCTACTTTTTTATGTTTTATATTTGGTATGTAACCAAACTTGTCCTAATTTTCTTGTTTTTAAAAATCTTTGATTTTCTCATAATATGTTGCATGTCCAAACACACGATTGAATAAATATTAGAATTTTTTGTCAACTCTAGTTAGTCTCTGCATAGGATAGAGTAAATAATATATTTTCCTTTGAAGTCGTGATAGATAATCATACGTCACACATTCGTCGAATTATTTATATGCGAGTAATTGAAAAAAAGTGATTAAAAAAAAGAAAATATTTTTTGACAAGAAATGTGAGTACCATCGTGTTGTTGTTTTATCAAAAAAATAATAAAACAATATTGAGGAGGGGATTACGGATGAAAGGCAGTAATGACAAAAATTATGTTGTCTCTCAAGAGAATTGGACCCTCCACCGTAAGGGCTATCAGGATCAGCAGAGACACCAAGAAAAAGTTCAGGATGCGATTAAAAGCAATTTGCCTGACCTAGTGAGTGAAGAAAATATTATCATGTCCAACGGTCGAGACGTCATTAAAATCCCAATTAGATCTCTAGATGAATACAAAATTAAATATAATTATGATAAGAATAAACACGTTGGCCAAGGAACTGGAGAAAGTGAAGTAGGAGATGTTGTAGCAAGAGATGGTAATGCTGAACAGCAAGGTCCTGGTAAAGGCCAAGGCGCAGGAGATCAAGCTGGTGAAGATTATTATGAAGCTCAGGTATCAATTTTAGAGCTTGAAAACTTACTTTTCAAAGAATTAGAGCTACCAAATTTAAAACAAAAAGAACAAGATAATATCATCGTTGAAGATATTGAATTTAATGATATTCGTAAAAAAGGTTTAATGGGGAACGTCGACAAAAAGCGTACAATCTTAACAGCCCTTAAACGAAATGCGATGGATGGAAAGCCTAGAATAGCTCCTATCCATAATGACGACTTGCGATTTAAAACATGGAACGAAATCGTCAAACCTGAATCAAAAGCAGTCGTATTAGCGATGATGGATACGTCCGGTTCCATGGGCAAATGGGAGAAATATATGGCACGCTCATTTTTCTTCTGGATGACCCGCTTTCTAAGAACAAGATATGAGACGGTTGACATTGAATTCATTGCACACCATACAGAAGCTAAAGTAGTAACCGAAGAAGACTTCTTCTCAAAAGGAGAAAGCGGTGGAACGATATGCTCAAGCGCCTACCGAAAAGCATTAGAACTAATTGATGGTAAATATAATCCTACTCGTTATAATATTTATCCATTCCATTTCTCTGATGGAGATAACTTAACCTCTGACAATGCGCGTTGCCTAAAGCTCGTAAACGAGCTAATGGAAGTATCCAGTATGTTTGGGTATGGAGAGGTGAACCAATACAACCGTCATAGTACACTTATGAATGCCTACAAAAATATCTCTGACGAACGCTTCCGCCATTATATTTTAAAAGAAAAAGGCGATGTGTACCGAGCATTGAAGAGCTTCTTTAAGAAGGAAGAGGGAACGTTGGTTTAAAAAAAGATAAATCCTTACTAACAGTTGATTGCTGGGAGTAAGGATTTTTTTTGTATACGACTTTTATTTGGTCTTTCTAAAATTTAAAGGTGTTTTTCCATATGTCTTTTTAAACATTTTAGAAAAGTTTGCGGAGTAATTATAGCCGACTTTTTGGGCAATTTCTTCAATACTAAAATCGGTGGTAGATAAAAGATTGGCGGCAACCGACATTCTTAGGCTATTTATATATTCTCCGATAGATGTGTGATATATCTTTAAGAAACCTGCCTTTAACTTTTGCTCATTTAAGTATACCGTTTTACTTAAGGCCTTTATCGTAGGGGGATTATAATAATCTTTTTGCAGGATATCATGAGCTCTTTTAATCGCTTGGATGTCAGAAAAGGTTAGTTTTATTATCCTGTTAGTACCAATATGAATATTTCCATAGTCAATTTGATTTGTAAATGCATTTTCCTTAGACCTTGTTACTTCATTTATTAAAATAGCGATACACTCTAAAATCTTACTTTCTAAATAAATGTTAGTTAAAGAATTTTCATGATGTAAACTTTGTAATTGGCCAATGATTTCAATAATTTCCAAGGGTAAATAAGTATAGGTATAGTTTTTAAGTAATGATTGAAAGTCAATGGTATTGGGAAAGTTGGGTTTTAAAATTTCGTTAAAATAATTTTCAAATATAGTTATTTCAGTACCATGAAAATGTTGGCCTTTATTATACGAAGTTGTCCCTCTAAGATCTTTTTCAAGTACAAAAAAGGAAGAAGGAGTAAAAGAATAAACAGGATTGTTTTCAATCTTAAAGTGTGTGACACCTTCAGACACTATCCCGAACCGCATTAATAGCTCCGGATTATCAAACTTCAGCGAAAAATCCTCTGGTATTGTATAGTCAGCAATAAGTAAGTCATAATAGTTTTCTCTTGAATAGTTAATAAGGTGCCCGAGCTCAGGTCTCGTTTTATTCGTGTATAGGTTAAAATTTTCACCTTTAATTTTTTTGAACGTAAGTTTGTCTAAAAACGTAGCTTTAGATTGTTGGTAGGATGTTATGATCATCTTTGCATTCTCCTTTTTAAGAATATATACTAAAACTTTTTCAAAAACAATTAAATGTGTTGCGAAAATAATGAAATTAGATGCAGATATTCTTTTGAGAATGATTATCATATACAATAAGCTTTGCACTAGCATACTTCTTATATGATTTTGCTGGTTAGTATTACTAGCAGACACAATGGATGAAACATCGTATGCTACAAGGTGAACTTAATTGTTAAAAACCTAGAAAAGAGTTGATTGAATGGAGAAAATAAACTTTTCTCGTAATGCAATTACAACAGAGGAGGAACTAAGAGAAATAATTGGGGAGCCGCATGAATTAGTAGTTAAGAAGAGTATTTCTTTTTTAGATGAGCATTGCAAAAAGTTAATATCTATGTCACCACTACTGTTTCTTTCCACAGCTAATGCTGAAGGAAACTGCGATGTTTCGCCACGAGGTGATTTGCCGGGCACAATCAACATTTTAAATAAAAATCAATTAGTCATACCGGATCGTCCTGGTAATAAAAGGCTAGATTCAATTTTAAATATAATATCTAATCCTAACGTGGGCCTTGTGTTTTTGATTCCGGGTTTAGAAGAGGTACTACGTATTAACGGCCGAGCTACGGTTTTTAACGATAAAGAAGTACTAGAAAAGATGAGTTTAAAAGGGAAAGCACCATTATTGGGAATAGGAATAGATGTAGAGGAATGTTTTATTCATTGTCCAAGAGCATTAAAGGAATCGAATATCTGGAAACCAACTTCATGGCAGGATATCGGAAACGTCCCATCAATTATGAAAATTTTCACTGATCATTTAAAACTTAATGGGGTTGAAGTTAAAGAATAGTTTTTAAAGCTTTGAAATAAAAAATTTCCATTGACAACATATTTTTTTAAAAATATACTACTGATAATGATAATCGTTTTCAAATAAAACAATAACAAGGATGGGAATACAAATGAACACAAAACGAAAAATTTCATTAATCACAACACTACTAATCGCTATATTTATATTCGCACTAGTTGGTTGCTCGGGTCAGCAAGCTAGTAATCAACCAGCATCGAGTGAAGCGCCTAAGACGGAAACAGCTAACGCTGAAGCCTCAACATCTGAATATCCAATTGTGATCAAGCATGCATTTGGGGAAACTGTAATTGAAGAGAAACCTGAACGCGTTGTTACAATTTCATGGGCTAACCACGATGTAGTTCTTGCTCTTAATGTTGTACCTGTGGGCTTTTCAGCTTCAAATTATGGTGTTCAAGATGATAGCGGAATGTTACCTTGGACAAAAGAGAAATTAAAAGAACTTGGTGAAGAAACACCTAATATTTTTCAAGACACTGACGGTTTAGATTTTGAAGCAATTGCTGATGCTAACCCAGATGTCATTCTTTCGGCATACTCAGGAATTACTCAAGAAGACTATGACACTTTAAGTAAAATTGCTCCAGTTGTTGCTTATCAAACTAGCCCTTGGATTGCTTCATGGAGAGAGCAAATTACATTCAACTCTTTGGGAATGGGCATGGCTGCAGAAGGAGAAAAGCTTATTGCTGATACAGAGAAATTAATCCAAGATAAAGCAAATGAACATGCTGAAATTAAAGGAAAAAAAGCTGCATTTGGTATGTTTATGGTTGCAGATTTATCTAAATTTTACATTTACACACCAGGAGATCCACGCGGTGCATTCCTTGGTGAACTAGGAATGGAATTTCCTGAAAGCCTAAAGAGTCAAATGACGGATCCAAATAGCTTTTATATTGAATTAAGTGCTGAAAATGCAGATGCTCTTAAAGATGCTGAAGTTTTAATAGCTTATGGTGATGAGAATACGTTAAAAACGCTACAAGCGGATCCAATCCTCGGGAAGGTTCCAGCAATTGAAAGCGGTTCTGTTGTAATTATTGGCGATAGCACACCACTTGCGGCTGCTGGAAATCCAAACCCGCTTTCAATAAAGTATTCGATCGATGAGTATTTAAGTTTAATCTCAGAAGCAGTTAGCAAAGTAAAATAAAATGATACATCCATCCGTTTCAGAAAATAAGCAGTTACTTATTCCGAACAATTTCATAAGAGTTCTTTTATTCCTTATTATTTTACTAGGTATAAGTGTAGTGGCTTCTCTTGCCTTTGGCGCTCGTACAATTGGATGGAATGAACTAATGGATGGTTTGTTCCGCCCTGATGTACAGTCCCATGAAGCAATTGTTGTTCGCCAAAGAATTGCTAGAACTGTTTTTAGTTTACTGTGTGGTGCTGCATTAGGGGTTTCTGGGTCTCTTATGCAATCAGTCACTCGTAATCCTATTGCAGATCCTAGTATATTAGGAGTAAACACAGGGGCAGCTCTTTTTGTAGTATGTGGAATCTCCTTTTTAAATATTAATACTCCTAATCAATATATTTGGCTTGCACTAGCAGGAGCGGTCATAACTGCCATTTTTGTATTCGGAATTGGTTCTATGGGGAGTGGCGGTGCCACCCCCCTTAAACTAGTTTTAGCAGGTGCCGCTACAAGTGCAGCATTATCTTCTCTTGTGATTGCAATTATGATCCCTCGCTCAAACGTGATGGATCAATTTAGATTTTGGCAGGTAGGTAGTGTTGGAGCAGGAAATTGGAGTACTATTTCCACTTTTATTCCTTTTCTTATTGTAGGAATAGTAATAGCACTATTTGCGGCTCCGGCATTAAATGCACTAGCATTAGGGGATGAAGCTGCTACTGGGTTGGGAGTCCGTACTGGGACACTTAGACTCATTGCTGCTTTTGGTGGTGTTCTACTGTGTGGTGCTGCGACTGCATTAGCAGGTCCTATTGGCTTTATTGGTTTAATAGCGACACACGTAATCCGCCTCGTCATTGGTCCTGATTTACGTTATGTTATCCCGATGTCAGCCCTTTCAGGCGCCATTATCTTAACTATATCTGATATATTCGGTAGGCTTATTGGAAGTCCTGGTGAGCTAGAAGTTGGTATAGTTACCGCATTTATTGGGGCACCTATTTTAATCTTAATAACTATGAAAGCGAAAATGCGTGCGTTATGATAAATAAATCTATGAATTTTATTATGGTAGGTAGAACAAAGAGACGTCGTCGTTTTATACTCGTGACTTCCTTGCTTTCAAGTATTGCTTTCGTACTTTGTTGCACGATGCTTATGCTAGGAAATACGATTTACCCTGTACAGGATGTAATCCTAGTTCTTCTAGGGGAGGATGTTAAAGGTGCATCATTTGCAGTAGGAACAATACGTCTACCGAGAATGCTTGTAGGTGTTTTTGCTGGATTTGCTTTCGGAGTCGGTGGATACGTATTCCAGACCATGTTACGAAACCCTTTAGCAAACCCAAATGTCATCGGTATAACAGCTGGTTCAAGTGCAGCCGCAGTATTTTGTATAATTGTTCTTCAGGCGAGTAATATGGTTATTTCTATTGCTTCTGTTGTTGGTGGACTTACTACGGTGTTAGCTATTTTCCTATTATCAAAAGGAACTTCTTTTTCTATCGGAAGACTGATCTTAATAGGAATTGGAATTCAAGCGATGCTAAACGCTGTAATTTCCTATTTGTTACTGATTGGTCAGCATCACGATATTCCTACTGCGATGAGATGGCTAACTGGTAGTCTAAATGGAGCTAACATGGAAAATCTATATCCGCTGATCATAACAGTTCTTATCTTCGCACCTGTCGTCATCATACTTGGAAAACGATTAGATATGTTAGAACTAGGCGAACAAGCAGCAACATCACTTGGAGTTGATACTAATAAGACAAGACTTGTCCTTGTTATCAGTTCGGTCCTTATCATTGCCTTAGCTACCGCTACAACAGGACCTATCGCATTTGTTGCTTTCCTTGCTGGACCTATTGCCAAAAGACTAGTTGGTGTAGGTTTTTCAAACATTATTCCTGCAGGTCTTGTTGGGATCATTTTAGTTTTAGCATCAGATCTTATTGGACAATTCGCATTTGTGACTAGATACCCTGTAGGTGTCATCACAGGCATCCTTGGTGCGCCATACTTGATCTACTTGCTAATTCGAATTAATCGAAGGGGAGACTTATAATGAAACCAACACATATTTTTCAATCTGAAAAAGTTACTGCTGGATACGATCATAAAACAATTCTGCACGATGTTAGCATTTCAATTCCAAGTAATAGAATAAGTATTATTATTGGAGCCAATGGTTGTGGTAAATCTACACTTCTTAAAACGATGGCCAGACTTATTAAACCTACTTCCGGGCAAGTTACCTTGGATGGAAAACCAATCAATAAAATTCCACCGAAACAGTTGGCCCGTGTGCTAGGACTTTTACCTCAATCACCGATTGTACCTGAGGGAATTACAGTTGCAGATTTAGTTGGGAGAGGAAGATATCCTCACCAAACGTTTCTAAAAGGTTGGACAAAAAAGGATTATGAAGCTGTTGCTGAGGCAATGGAAATTATGAATATTACTGAATTTGCCGATCACAATATTGACGAGCTATCAGGTGGCCAAAGACAGCGTGTATGGATTGCGATGGCACTGGCACAGCAAACAGATATCTTATTTTTGGATGAACCGACTACCTATTTAGATATCACCTATCAAGTCGAAATTCTCGATCTGTTGACTGACCTTAATCGAAAACATGGGAAAACGATTGTGATGGTTCTTCATGATATCAACTTATCCGCTCGTTATGCAGACTATATATTTGCTCTTCATAAAGGAAAGCTTGTTGCAGAAGGAGAGCCGTCAAAGATTATTACAAGCAAATTGATTGAAGACATTTTTGGTCTTCATTGCACAGTAATCAAAGATCCTGTTTCTGACTCTCCTTCTGTCGTACCAATTGGAAGGCATCATAATAAATTGAAAATGTACTCCTAAATCAAGACTTTACAACGGTCTTCCTCAAAGTCTAGGTCTTAGTCAGCTCCCATCGCTTTTGTATACCTAGACTTTGGTGAGCTTCTTAAAGGTGGAAAAGGGAACGTTGGTTTAATTAAGAAAAGAAAACCTTACTGCTATTTATTTTTGTAGCAGTAAGGTTTTTTGTTGTTTCAAAAAAATTGTTTAATCTAGTCGAAAATACTAGTTTGATAAAATTGATTATTGGGTAATAACTGATAGTAAAAAAAAATTTTGTTCAAAATACAAAAATAATATACATGGGGGGATCCAACTTCTAAAACGCTGTACAAATTATTCTAAGTAGGAGTTGTTTCAATATGAAAAAACAAATCGAAAATATGTTGATTATAGGTTTTGGTTTTTATTTGATCTCTGTAATTACCCATGTTTTTCATAGGCTATTTAACTTAACCAATGACCATGGACATAGTTCAATGAGTCATATCGTCTATAGTAATAATCAAACAATGTTCTTAAATTTTCTGTTGATTTTGCCATTCATATTCCTTATCACAGCCTTTATTGGATACAAAAGAAATTCTAAAAATATATCATTACTTATTATGCTTACACTAGTTTTGACAAGTGTCTCGATTGTAGGTGGTGGACAAGGGATGGAAGCATATCACTTTTCAATTTTTACAGTAGTAGCATTACTATATTATTTTGAAGATATAAAACTACTAATTATAGCGACCGTCATATTTGCTATCCAACATGTTTTAGGATTTTTTATCCCGTTCTTAACACCAATCGTATTCGGGGTAGAAAACTATTCTTTTACAATGTTAGTTATACATGCCTTGTTCTTAGTGCTAACTTCTAGCGCAATCATTTGGTTAATCGTGAATAAGCAAAAGTATGACTCACAAATTTTTCAAGAAAGAGCAGAGAAAAATCAGTTGTTGACCAATTTAATTCGAGAAATTAATGAGACATCCAGTACACTAGTGGGTACTTCAACGGAATTATATACGATAGCTAATCGTTCAAAAGAGTACAGCTCTGAAGTGAATAATGTGTTAATGAAAGCGCATGAGGATAGCAGGGATCAATTAGAGAGTTCAGAAACTAGTAGTGCAGCTATTGAACAGACTGCGGCAGCTATACAAAACATCTCTCTAAATATTTCACAAGTATCGAAGTTTTCTTCTGGGACAGGAAACGCCGCACAGAAGGGGAACCAATCTGTATCGAATGCAATTAATCAAATGGAGAATGTATCAAATTCAGTTAATGAATTAGCAACAGTCATTGAAGACTTAGAAACTCGTTCTAAAAATATTGGAGAAATCATTAAAACGATATCGGACATTTCCGAACAAACCAATTTACTTGCTTTAAATGCCTCTATTGAAGCTGCAAGGGCTGGTGAGCAGGGGAGAGGCTTTGCGGTAGTAGCATCTGAAGTTAGAAAGTTAGCAGAGAAATCAAATAGTTCTGCAGACGAAATTGGAGCTCTCATTAGCCAAATTCAACATAAGGCTACTCTAGCAGGTAATTCTATGAAGCAGACGTTAGTAGAGACGAAAGAGGGTCTCTCATTAATTACAGACGTTGGAGGAGTCTTTAAAGGAATTATTGATGATGCTTTAAGTACATCGGAGAAGATAAAAGAAATCTCCGTCATTTCGGGTGAAATGGCAGCAGGAACTGATAGCTTAACAACTTCAGTAGAAGCAGTAAGTAATACAGCTCATAACTCCTATGAAAAGTTAGGTAATGCAGCAGCTATTGCTCAAAAACAAGATAATTTGAATAATGAACTCGTTTATAGCTCTGAGAAACTTAATGTGACTTCCGAGAAACTTAGTAGACTTGTGAAGAATATAAAAATTTAATAACAAACAAGACCTCTCATAATCATGAGAGGTTTTTCTCTTATTGAAAGGCTGTTTTCGCAAAGTTTGTTGCTTTCGTAAAAATCCCAAAAGCCGGATTTTTACACAAATTACTAAGAATTTACTACCAATTTAGTAAGTAATGCTCTTTTCTTACATAATTTATTGGCTGATATCTTCATCTAGGGTATTTTTCCGTTTATTTTAGGATAAAAAAGCCACAATGTTTACGAAAAGAGCCTATTGAAATAAGTAATCTCTAGGCGTGCCAAAGTACTTTTTTCCGTGATACCCTGGATAAACAGATTGAAAATAGATAAAGATGGGAGCATCTAGTAACATTGGGTAATTTAGAAGGAAGAAATGATCTCCGTTAATAATTCCTTTTAATGCCGTTTCCATTTCCTTATGAAAGATAGTTAACCTAAATTCAGCCTCTTCCTTACTGTATTCACCACTGTCGACATAGGCAAAGCCTACTAGGGAAATTTCCATCATCTTGTTTACTTGCCATTCAGCCAGTACCTCATCTCTCATTTTTGTATTAATCGCCTGGTAATTGTAGTCTGACCCAATATCTAAAAACAACATTCCTGTATCATCAGAGTGGGTAAGGGTGTATTTTCGGCCGACGACCGGTTGAAGTGAAGTAACTGGGGGATAGACAGTTACGGATAGTTTTTCTAAATCAAAATTAGACATAAACGCCTCCAAGGATTTACTTTCAATAATTTATGTAGGTGAATACCTGATTGACTATATCTATGCCTAGATGAAATTAAAATGAAACCTCAACTTCCTGAGCCTCGTCTAAAGGGAAATAAAAATGAAGGGAATGTTTCATATGAATTCAAAAAAAATGATTGCATTAGTACTATCGACCTCTGTTTTAACTTTATCAGCGGGCACCATTTTTGCTTCTAAAGATATTAGTCAAGTTGAAGGGGGGCATGAAATTATACCAATTAGTGCAGAGATTGATCAAATCAACCAATCTCATTATCATTCTTTCACGGGAAGTGTTACTGAAATGAGAGAATCGGATGGTGTAGAGGGCTCAATGATCGTGACAGTTAAAAATGATCAAAAACAAATCGCGAATATAATTATTAGTAAAGACACGTATCTACTTGGTGAAAATCCTCTAGAGGTTGGTACAGTTATTACTGGGTTCTATGATGCCCACGCACCTATGCTAATGATATATCCCCCTCAATATAATACAGAAGTTGTTGTCGTGGGAGAACTCGGTGATAACATCAAGGTAGATCTGTTTGATCAAAATTTAGTAAGTGCAGATTTTTTTCTAAAACTGAACGTTTCTGAGGAAACAGAGATTATTTCTCAAAATGGAGAAAATTTTGAAGGGGATGTAAGCAATCGACACTTAGCTGTTCTATATGGCATAACTACAAGAAGTATTCCTGCACAAACTTCACCTTCGAAAATTATTGTCTTAAATAAGAAACAAGAGTTCTATCAAGATGTAGCGTCCATGGATATCGTTGTCGACAATCAAAAAATTGAAGCTCCTTCTCCTTACCAAAACGAAGATGGGGTTATCATGATACCTGTTCGGGCGATAGCTGAAGCATTAGGATTTCCTGCCACATGGGAAGGTAAAACACAAAGTGTCAGAATAGGCATGGGTATTACCCTTACAATTGGAAAAGATTATTATACCTACATGAGAACAGCGCCAATCTACTTAGGAGCTGCACCCGAACTAATAAATGGAGTCACATATGTTCCTCTTCACTTTTTTACAGATGTGATGAGGTTAACAAATGCCTATGTATTTGAAGGGCAAATCGTTATAGATGACCTAGAGAAAATGGAATAACAACAAAAATCTCCTACCGTCTGAATTGATGGTAGGAGATTTTTATTTGTTATGACAACATATCTTAATAATATAGGAGAATTTCACCTTATTTATTTAGATTAATATTAATTGTTTCTCTGTAAATATGTACGATGTACTGGCAGTTAAGAAAGGCTTAGCATCGTCATTATAAGTAATCATTAAAACCCTTATTACCACTTGGTTCTGAGGGTTTTTATTATGATTGAGTTTGATATAATAGCCTAAAGTAAGAAAACAGGAGAGATAAGGATGTACAAAATTGCCCTAGTGGAAGATGATACTGAGCTTAGATCTATGATTGCAAAAATGTTAGAAAGATATGAGTACGAAGTGATGAACGTCGAAGACTTCAAAAATGTACTAGAGCGACTCATTGAACTAAAGCCAGATGTCGTTTTACTAGATGTAAATTTACCGTTTGTGGATGGCTTTCATATTTGTAAAAATCTAAGAAACAACAGTAATGTGCCAATCATTATGATTTCTGCACGCAATACTGATGCTGACCAAATCTTGGGAGTTGAGCTAGGCGCAGATGATTATGTGTTAAAACCGTTTAGTGTTGAGGTGTTGCATTCAAAAATTAAAGCGAGTATAAGACGAGCTTACGGCTATATAGCTGAAAAAACAAGCACTGTTTATGGTGATTTCAGATTAGATTACCGTACCTTTACTGTGTCATTCATCCATAATGAAACTGAATTAACCAAAAATGAGTTTAAAATTTTAAAGATATTAGTTGATAAATCGAATACAATTGTGTCTCGTGAAGACTTGTTACATGAGCTTTGGGATGATGTGGCGTTTGTAGATAATAATACATTGAACGTAAATATCTCTAGGATAAAAACGAAACTACAGGATTTAGGGCTGACGGATGTCATTCAAACAAAGAGAGGCTTCGGTTATAAATTTGTTCCGTATTGGTTGGAGAAAGAAAATGAATAAGGTTATTTTAATAGCTTTTATCAAAGACCATTTGTCTTTTACGATAGCTCTTTATAGTAGTGCTGCACTTATTCTTCTCTTTGTCTGGCTACAAACAGATCAACAAATGGAGTTCATTTATCCATTTTTATTAGTTACGTTTATTTATATTATTTTCATGATCTTTCGTTTGGTCCAGTATGTTCGGTTTCGAAAAATATTAGAGCTAGAAAGTCCAAGAGATACAGAAGAAAACCATCTTTCAGAAGAACAGAAAGTAGTTCTAGCTATGCTAAATCAATTCAAAAGCCAATCTTTAAGAACGATTAATAACCTTGAAGCTCAGAATAAATCTAAACATAAAGTCATCTCACAAATTGTTCACAATATAAAAACACCAACTGCCGTTATTGATTTACTTGTACAGAACAGTAAAGTAGATAAGATGGATTCGGCCCTTGAAGTAATTGACAAAATACATAAAGAAAATCGCTCTATTAATGAAAACCTTGACCAAGTGTTAAGTTATCTTCGATTAGATTACTTTCATCATGATTTTTCGATCGAAGAAATCAACCTCAACGAGCAGTTAAGGGAAATAATTAATCAGAAAAAAGAACAATTTATTTTCAATCATGTGTTTCCTCGTTTTGTTACAACAGAACAAGCAAATCTAGTGCTAACAGATAAAAAGTGGAATCGAATGCTTTTAGATCAGCTTTTATCAAATGCCATTAAGTACACTTCAATAAAAGAAGGGGAAAAAACGATAACCCTCTCTATTATCCAAGAGAATAATCGTGTCTACCTAACGATAGAAGATACAGGGATTGGTATCTCAGAATATGATTTAAAACGGGTATTTGAACCGTTCTTTACTGGCGATAATGGAAGAAAGGTGAGAAATGCTACAGGGATTGGCCTTTTTATTTGTCAGAACATCGCTGATCGCCTCAATCATCAGATTACGCTATCTTCCAAAGTGGGCGAAGGAACGAAGGTCATCGTGTCTTATCTTACGAAACTGTAATTTTAGTGTAAGCTAGCGTAATTGTTTCCTAGGACTAGCCTTACTATAATGACACTAGAATGAACTTAAGAAGGGGCTTGATGATTTGTATGATTAAGGCGACGAATGTAAAGAAGGTTTACGGCGGTGGTAAGGACTTTGCCGAAACACTGGCAATTAACAACTTAACAATTGAGTTGAAACAGGGTGAATTTACAGCAATCATGGGACCATCGGGGAGCGGGAAATCCTCTTTGCTTAATATTCTAAGCGGCTTTGATCAACCGACATCAGGAGAAGTAGTAATTCAGGGTCAAAACATTCATACGATGACAGGTGATGAGTTAGCATTGTTTAGGCGATCGCACATCGGTTACATTTTCCAAGAATTTAATTTGCTTGATAGTTTAACAATTCAGGAAAACGTTATGCTACCTATGATTTTGAATAAGGAAACAACGGCACATATGAATAAAAAAGCCTTGGGGTTAATGGAGCTTTTAGGGATCAGCATCATTAAGAACAAATATCCTTACCAGGTTTCAGGTGGTCAGCAACAGCGGACGGCGGTTTGTCGGGCTCTCATTAATGATACTTCGGTTATTTTTGCCGATGAACCTACCGGAAATCTAGACTCAAAAGCTTCTAAAATTGTTTTAGAATGTTTACGGAAAACCAATGAAACTTATGGTACTACTATTTTGTTAGTAACACACGATCCTTTTGCGGCTAGTTACAGTGAGAAAGTTTTGTTTTTAAAGGATGGTTCAATTCGGACACAACTCTACAAAAAAGGCACACAAGAGCAATTTACAAAGGAAATCCTAGATCACCTTGCTTTCTTGGAGGAAGATGACTATGACATATAATCAGTTCATCCTCAAGACGATTTTGTTTAACTATCGAAAATATCTTGCGTATTTTTTCTGCATTACGTTTTCGATGACTGTCTTCTTCCTTTTTACAGCGATATGGTTTGCGCCGGATTTTGCTGAAGAGACCTCAAGAGGAACAAGACAAATCGTTCAAATTGCAGGAGTTATTGCGAGTGCTTTTTCCATTTTCATTATTACATATTCCTACCAGCAATTCTTAAAAAGTCGAACAAGGGAGTTTGGAATCCTCTTGTCATATGGGCTGTTATATCGCGATATGAGACGAATGATTTTCCTTGAAAATAGTCTAATCTTCCTTACAGCTATATTCACATCCTTTATAAGTGGCAGCGTTTTTTCAAGGCTAACATTTATGATCACGACAACGATATTAGGCATTAATGATCTTCACTTTGAATTAACGCTACCTAGCTATTGGCTGACATTCGTAGTTTTTGTGCCAATCTATGTAATCATTATTTTTTTAACAATGCTTAAGCTGAAAAAATATAGCGTTACGAATTTAATTAAGGTTAATCGAATGAGAGAAATGAAGCATACTGGAAAGAAGCTAATTGTGTTTTTAGGAATAGTTATCATCATTTCAGCGATTTCCCTTATGTACATCTATACAAGTGATTTTTCAAATGTGGGTTCAATGAGGCAAGTCATTCTGATCACGATCCTAAGCTGTGTCGTAGGGATGTTTCTAGTAATTAGCCATTTTAGCAGCCTTCTGCACGAATTATGGAAAAAACATGATCAATTGTTTTACAAATATCTATTACCTATAACTGAGTTTTCCAGCAAATACTCACAACATCGAGCAATTATTTTTATCGTTTGTTTATTGAGCATGGGAATTGTGTTTTTCTCAACGCTTACTTACACACTCTATCAACAAAGCTATGCAATTGCCGATAAAGAGCAATTATACGATGTCATTATGAAAGATTATCAAGCAATTGCTCTTACCGAACAACTTGAGGTTGATGAGTTAGTAGTAGATTACTCGCATTTAGGTATCATACATCAGAATTTAGAAGTGGTTTATTTGGAAGCGCCAGAAATGAGACATACACCTTGGCGAACAAATAAAAGAATTATGGTTGCCTCTGTAGAAGAGTTTAATAGGATCTACTCAAGCCACTACGAAGTTCAGCAGGGTTCTACTCTAGTCATTGACTTTAACCAATCGGGTACAGAAAGCATTGACTATTTTGGAGAAGCAGTTCTTATAAAAAGTGAAGAACAGCTTTTTTCCCTACGGAATATGGGGATGGTTCAAATGAAGTTGTTCGATCGCTATGTATTTTCGCAGCCCGTTCTCTTGGTTTTAAATAAGATAGACTTTGAACAAATACGTAGCCATACAGAAAATCACGACGTAGGTCTTATTTCCATGTTTACATTTAGGGACTGGCGTGAAAGTGGTGATTTTGTTCAGAGACTAAGGGAGCAAATGGAAATCGCGTTGCAGGAAATTAGTGAGTTAGAGGCCTTTGAAACAATTAAAGCCAAAAATACCCTGCCATTTGTTGTTCATTCAAAACACAATCGCTATCTACATACGAAGCAGGTTGCTGGTTTTGCGTTGTTTATTATGTCATTCATTAGTATCTTATTTTTCGTAACAGTTTGTGTTGTCCTCCATTTTAAGATCTTTGCAGACCAAGACGATGATCGGCAAAAGTTGAAATTATTAAGGACGATTGGTATTACCTCAAAAGAAGTAGGACTCTATCTAAACCAAAAGTTACTCATGGTAATCGCACTTCCTGTTGTTTTAGGTGGCTTCCTGGGTGTAGTAATAAGTGTAGCAATTAATCTCTACAATGTAACGGAAATGGAGATTACCAACACGATAATCTTCTACAACGGTTTGCTAGTAGTGACAGTCTACTTTCTTTTTATAAGTGTTTACTACGTATGGTTAAGCAGTAACTATCGTCGGGCTGTTGAATAGTCGGAATGGAGGGAGCTATGGCACTAAATCGTGAAGTAATAGTAGAGGTTACCAATCTCTCAAAGAAGTTTGGAAAAACAACTGTCATAAATGATGTATCGTTTAACCTGAAAAAAGGTGAGATTAAGGGGCTCCTAGGACCCAATGGTTCTGGTAAAACAACGATTTTGAAGATGTTAGTAGGACTACTGAAGCCGACAAAGGGAAGTATTCTTATAGAAGGAATTAACGTACAAACTGATTTTGAAAAAGCTATCTCAAAGGTAGGGGCAATTATTGAAAACCCTGAGATGTATGAATATTTAACTGGTTATGATAACCTCTGGCAGTATTTACGTATGGCTCCAAATGCCTCGGAGCATCGAGTAGATGAGGTTATTGAGTTGTTAGGTATGCAGTCTTATGTCCATGATAAGGTTGAAACCTATTCTCTTGGAATGTTACAAAGGCTTGGATTGGCCCAAGCACTTATACATCAACCTAGCATTCTTTTATTAGATGAACCTACGAACGGACTTGATCCAGCAGGGATTCAAGACCTTCGTAAACATATCAAAAAGCTATCAAATGAGGGCGTATCAATTATTATCTCGAGTCATTTACTCGCTGAGATAGAAATGATCTGCGATAGCGTCCTCATTATTAATAATGGCCAAATTGTTAGTGATAGTGAACTAGACGACGTAAGAAGTGTCGAGGAAAGTACTTATTTTTTCAAACTGTTAAATATAGAAAAACTTGAAACACTTCTTTCTAAGCATCATCTTTATCAACAGGTGGAAAAAATTGTTCCAAACGGTTTTATGATACAGGCAGCTGAGTTTGAGATAGCTATTGTAAACAAGTTTTTGGTAGAGAACGGATTTGACGTCGTTGGTATTGAACAGGTTCGAACAACACTAGAAGATGCATTTCTCGCGAGAGTGAGGGGTGACCAATGAGGTATTTTGCTGATCTAGTTATCAATGAAAATGTAAAGCTTTATAAACGACCAAGAGGGCTTGTGTTACTAACTTTATTAATTCTGATGAACTTTGCGGTTGCAATTGTCATGAAGTTTATCTTTACAGATACAAATTTTACCTTTTGGGACCATCTAAATGTGAGTACATTTCTCATCTTTGTCTTAAACTTTGTCTGTATTATCATTGCAGGTGATATCGTCTCAAGTGAATATTCCCAAGGAACAATTAAACTGTTGTTAATACGTCCGGCCAACCGCCTAAAAATACTAGTAGCGAAATATGTAGCGGTTATTTTATTCGTTTTACTAGTAATTTTTGTTCATTTGCTGACAACGATCATGTTTGGTTCAATACTCTTTTATTCAAGTATACTAGAACTTGATGTGGAGTTTTTAGGGAAAATAACTGCGAATTACTTCTTTGGTTTTATCGAGCTTATTATTATTGCTTCTTTCGCGATGATGTTGTCAGTTGTAACAAGGAGTAGCGTGTTCTCAGTGTCAGTACCAATTTTTTTATTAATGTCAGTTACGTTACTGTTAGAAGTGATGAGTCATTACAATATACACCATGGAAAGTATTTGGTATTTGCTAATACAAATCTTTCACAGCATGTTGTTGGAAGGCCGTTATTTGAAGGGATGACGATGAACTTTTCACTACTTAACATAGGTGTTCATATGATTTTCTTTTTTGCTCTTTCAGCTCTGCTGTTTTCAAAAAGAGATGTGAAAGTGTAAACCCCCATGGTCTCTCTCCATGAGGGTTTTTTATTGGAAAAAGTTAACGATACTATAGAATTTAAAAAGCTAGTAATATCTACTTATAAGTGAATTTATAAGTAAAGGAGTAGCACATGCATAAGAACGAGTTTATTTTTCATTTTCAAAACATTGATCGCCAGACTACACCAAACTACTATGACTATGCCATTGTTATAGAAGGAATAAAAGCAAAATTAAAAAATGAAATAGGTATAGATTTTCATATGTATGCTGATGAAGAAACATCAAATGAGATTTGGGATGTCCTAGAAGAAGACCTTCAGGAAAATAAAGAAGAGGTTCAGTTAATTTCATATATATATGATGGAATTGAAACGTATACGATCTCTTCCAACCACACTAATGAAAAGTTAGAGTTTATTGTAAAACCGCGTTTGAATAATGCTGTTTACTATTATCCAAGATTAAAGGTAGCATTGGCAAGAGCTACGGTTTTTCAAATGCATAACGATATGAACCATGATTTTGTATTAGCTAGTGATCATGAGAGTATACTAGAGTTCCTTGCTTATGTCTTAAAGAGGAAGAAAGATTATCATAAAAACTACGTGACTGTTTTTACCGACACAGAAGATGGGGTGGATAACAAGAAAGAGAGAATTACTACCTTAGTCGACCGGGATCAAGTATTTCTAGAAGAAAATCTCAAGAAGGAGATTTACCGTTCAATCGATCAATTCTTTACTGAAGATGGGAAGTTCTTCAGACAATACAATATTCCATATAAAAGGGGCATCCTCTTATACGGGAGTCCGGGGAATGGTAAAACAACGTTAGTAAAATCGATTGCCAATAGCATTCAAGCTCCGGTGGTTTACTGGCAAATTACTGAGCATACGTCGAGCTATACGGTTAAAGAGGTTTTTACATCCATTGCCAAAATGACACCAATGGTATTAGTCATAGAAGACATGGATTCGATGCCAGAAGAAGTACGTTCAGTGTTCTTAAACATATTAGATGGGTCTACTTCAAAAGAAGGAATTTTCCTCATTGGTACAACAAACTATCCAGAAAAAATAGATCCAGCACTCATCAACCGTTCTGGTCGCTTCGATAGAGCCTATGAGTTAAAGCTACCAACAGATGAATTACGCTACAAATATTTACTTATGAAACAATTTGATCAATTCATGTCTCTAGAAGATGTGGAACGAATTGTACAAAACACAAAAGGATTTTCGTTTGCTCAATTAAATGAGCTTTACACATCTGTAGCACTTCAATGGCATTATGAACATGAGGTCAACGTTGATATGATCTGTGAAAACCTGCAAGCAGATAACAAAAAAAGCCAGACAGCCAACTGGGCTACTACTGAACAGGCTAAAATGGGATTTGGTTTTTAACAAAAGGCTGTTTTCACAAAGTTTGTTGCTTTCGTAAAAATCCCAAAAGCCGGATTTTTACACAAAATACTAAGGAATCGCACCTAATTTAGTTGGTATTGCTCTTTTCTTACTTAATCAATGTGGTCATAACTTCATCTAGGGTATGCTTCTAGTTATTTTAGGGTGCAAAAGCAACAATGTTTACGAAAAGAGCCTAACAAAAAGATGTAGTGAGTGAATAACTTACTACATCTTTTTTGGTTTTAGGTTAATTTTGTATACCTATTGTTAATTTGGTTACAGTTTTTTTCTAGCACTTACCCTGTTTTCTTTAACACTTAACGATTTACATAGATCTATTCTTTTCTTTAGTTAACAATTTTTACAATATTTACTCTAACTCTATTGTACATCCAAACTCCCTTAATAATTAGTAGATAGAATAAGGTTTGTAAGACAGAGGAATTGGGAGGGAAAATATACAGGTTATATTTTACTAATGTTACTTACTAATCTACTGGTAGTTAATTTTGAGAGGAGAAATTATTCATGAAAAAATATTTATTTATCTCTTTAGCGTTATTATTTGTGTTCCTAGTAGGGTGCAACAGTTCTAATTCCAATGCTACATCTACTTCAAAGGAATCTTCTGCTTCTAGCGGTACAACTGAAACCAAAAGCAAGACAGAAACTTCGAAACCAGCGGGTCCAATTACAATCGTATGGTATCCGAACGAATCTGGTTCTGATTTAGCGGATGCTCGTGATGCTTTAGGTGAAATTGTAACGAATGCAACTGGATTAGAAGTGGTTCATCGTACGACAACAGATTATAATATTGCGATTGAAACAATTGCTAGCGGGAACGCAGACCTAGCATTTATGGGTCCTATAGGATATATCGAAGCAAATAAAAAGAATAGCGCAGTTTTACCAATGGTTGTACCAAGTGGTCAATCTGGAACAGTAGATGATGCTCTCTATCACGCATGGTTAGGTGTGAAAAAAGAAAACGCGGAGTCTTATAAGAATGGTTCAGATTTTTCAATTGAAAACATTCAAGGAAAGAAAATGTCTTTCGTTTCTACAAGCTCAGCTTCTGGCTTTGTTGTACCAGGGAATAGTATCGTTGGTTACTTTAGCCAAAAGGAACAATGGAAAGATCTTATCGCTGAAGATCTATTAGAAGGTGGAAGTAACATGTTCTTTAGTGAGGTAGCTTATGGAAACTCACACCAAGGTTCACTAGTTAATCTTCTTATGAACAGATCTGATATTGCGGCGTTTTGTGACTCTTGCGTCAACAACTATATTGAACATGTTGATGGAGAAGAAAACCGACCAGGTGCTGTTTATAGAATAAGGGACGATGCTGATGAGCCATTAAATGGCTTTCCAGGGGAAGAGTTTACAATTATCTCTGTAACGCCAGTTCTGAATGCTCCATTTGTTGTGAATACAAACAACTTAAATGCGGATATGATTGAAAAAATCATTGTCGGCTTTACTTCGGACGAAGTTGCCAATAACCCATCAGTTTTCGTCCCAAAAGACTCTGAATTCAAAGGATTATTTAGCAAACGAGCTGACGAACGCTTTGTCCGTGTAGAAGACGCATGGTTTAATCCATTAAGAGATCTACAATAATACACAATAAAGGAGTTAACGATGAAAACGTTACTGGATGTTAAAAATGTCTCAAAGCGATATGGCCAAGAAACATTAGCGTTATCAAATGTTAACTTCTCTGTTAACGAAGGAGAGTTTGTTTCCATTATTGGCCCATCAGGCGCGGGAAAATCAACTCTCCTTCGCTGTATTAATCGAATGATTGATGCAACAGACGGAGAAATTCATTTTGAAAACGAAGATATTTTAAAATATAACAAGCGAGAAATGCGACGATTACGTACAAAAGTTGGGATGATATTTCAGCATTATAATCTAGTAAATCGTCTAAGTGTTATTGAAAACGTCCTTCATGGCCGACTTGGCTATAAATCTACAATTGCTGGGATTTTAGGGTTATATAGTGAGGAAGAAAAAAGACAAGCGATTAAACTATTAGGATTACTTGGACTAGAGGAACAGGTGTATAAGCGTTGTGATCAATTAAGTGGTGGGCAGAAGCAGCGTGTAGGTATTGCAAGAGCGCTTATTCAAGATCCAAAAATATTACTGTGTGATGAACCGATTGCATCACTTGATCCTAATGCTTCAAAAATAATTATGGACTACTTACAAACGGTTTCAAAAACTATGGGAATAACAGTCATCGTTAACTTACATCAAGTAGATGTTGCCTTAAACTATTCAGATCGAATTATTGGTGTTAGTAAAGGCCAGATTGTTTATGACGGGTATCCGAAAGATATTACTACAAATCAAATTCATAGTATTTATGGGTCAGAAGCAGGAGATCTGATGATAGACCTTGGAGGAAGAAATGCAGGATAAATTCTTTCTGAAAAAAAGACTTAAATCTTCGATCATTCTTTTCGTCGTTTTACTTGTGACCTATGGTGCAATCATTATGACTGAATTTAGTCTTATTAAAGGGCTTGCCTCAATTCCAAAAGCATTTGAGTGGGGTGTAACAAATTTCTTTCCTACTACAAAATCACTTGAGAGATTGCCAAATATCTTAAATAAGTTGTTTGAAACAATTCTCGTATCGATTGGCGCTACGACTGTAGCAGCTATTTTTGCCCTTGCCTTTGCCATTATGGGATCGGCTACCACAAGGGTGAACAGCTTTTTGAGTGGTATGGCGAGGGGATTTGCAACATTATTCCGTAATATAGATATCGCTGTTTGGTCAATGATTTTATTATTTACCTTTGGACAAAGTGCATTAACGGGTTTCTTTGCTTTATTCTTTGTTTCCTTTGGGTTTTTAACTAGGGCATTTATTGAAGTAATTGATGAAGCGAGCGGCAGTTCTGTTGAAGCATTGCAGGCGACAGGTGCCCCATATCTAACAACAATCTTTCAATCTGTGATACCAGCAAGTCTGCCTATGATGCTCAGTTGGGTTCTGTTTGTTGCTGAAACGAACATTCGTAGTGCCACTCTGATTGGAATTCTGACTGGTACAGGGATCGGATTTGCTTTTGACTTGTATTATAAGAGTATGAACTACAATGCAGCTAGTTTAGTAGTAATTGTCATCGTCTTAACAATTCTCCTAATCGAATATATTTCAAACTATGTTAGAAGGGTGATCTTGTAGTGGGACTTGAACGATTAAATAGAACACAGCCGAACTCGAGTGTTTTAATAGAGCAATATTTATCAAAACCGATTAAAGTAAAGAAACTCACTAAGGCGACACTAGTCATCAGAGCGACCCTTCTTTCATTGTTACTGATAACCATTTATGGTTTTTACTTTTATGATTACAAAGGGATAAACATTATAGAAGCAGGTTTGGCAACTCTGGCAAACTTTAAAATCATGTTTACAGAAGCTCATTTTAACCATTTTACGTTTACCGAAGGGGTATATGTAGCGACTGTTACGTTAAGTCTTGCGGTTTTAACTACATTATTCGGAGCGATAATTGCCCTGTTTTTAGGGTTACTAGCAGCACAGAATTTATCAACACCAGCCGTAGCAAATGCTGTTAAAAGTGTGGTAGCCGTTGTTAGGGCAGTACCGACAGTTTTATGGGTACTTATTTTTGCGATAGCTGCAGGTTTAGGTAGTGTGGCAGCTGTTGTGGGTATGACCTTTCATTCTGTTAGTTACTTAGTGAAAGCTTATTCCGAATCTTTTGAGGAGTTAGATGAAGGAGTAATAGAAGCATTAAGAGCTAGTGGAGCGAGTTGGTGGCAGATCGTCTTCCAGGCGGTAATTCCATCGACAATGTCATATCTCATTTCTTGGACTTTCTTACGCTTTGAGATTAACTTTGGTGTGGCTATAGCTATGGGTGCAGCTGCTGCAGCAGGTGGAATCGGTTTTGAATTATTTATGGCAAGTGCTTTTTATTATGATATAAGGGAACTTGGTACGATTACTTATTTTGTTTTATTTATTGCGATCATGCTTGAGGTAATTGCTACGAAGATTAAATCAAAATTAAGAACGACTCATTAGAAGAAACAAAAGGTGGGCTAGTAGTCCTAGCCCACCTTTGCCTATTTATTAAACCATGATAATGCAATCGTTCCTTCTCCTGCGTGAAGGGTAACTGCAGACGATAAAGGTCCAATAACGATGTTTAAGTTAGGATATTTTTCGCTAATGATCTCTTTCCAATCATTAGCTTTTTCTATGGCATTTGCATGTAAAATATAAACCTCGTTTTTGGGTAATGTCATTGCTTGATCTAGCAATTCGAAAATGCGATTTGCTGCTTTAACATCGGATCTCTTTTTCTCAAAAATACCAAGTTTTCCATCTTCGATTTTAATAATTGGTCGTATATTTAGAAGACTTCCAAGTAAATACTGAAGCCCATTTAACCGTCCACTTCTCTGTAATTGTTCAAGACTTCCTACTAACACATATGTCTCTCCACTATCAGCGATTTCCTGTAATTCTTTAGCGATTTCATCTATTTCTCTTCCTTCACTATTAAGAGCCATTCCTCGTTCAATTAAGCCAGTGAGTGGGTAAGATAATATTTTCGAGTCTATAATTTTCATATCAAGATCAGCGACCTCTGCTGCTTGTTCACTAGCTGAGATTGTCCCACTTAAGGCACGAGAGATGTGAACACCGATAACTGCGTCATACCTTTCTTTTAACTCATTATATAAAGTAACAAAGTCTCCAATTGCTGGCTGAGATGTTTTAGGTGGTGTGGTAAACGCTTTCAATTTAGAGTATAACTCTTCTTCAGTAAGGTCTATCCCATCACGATACTCTTCTCCATCTAAAATTAATACGAGCGGAACAACATATATATCTTCGTTACCTAGCATATGATCTGGAATATAAGCGGAGCTATCTGTTACCCAAGCAATTTTTTTCATTTGTCATCCTCCTAAAACCTTTTATTATTAATCTATTACAATATTATAGCTTCAATGAATATTTTTCGATATATTTATAAAAGAAGATTGAAAATATTTTTAAAATTATAAATTTAGTAGAGGAGGTTGCTATGGAGCTCTTCGTATTGTTAGTAGTTAGTTACTTAATAGGATCGATACCTTTTGCCTTAATAATTGGGAAAGGTATCTATAAAACCGATATTCGAGGACATGGAAGCGGGAACTTAGGAGGTACAAATACGTTTCGAATATTAGGGAAGAAAGCAGGTATTCTGGTTGCACTCGGAGATGTATTAAAAGGTACACTTGCTGCTAGCCTCCCTTTCTTACTTGGACTAGAGGTTAACCCTTTACTCGTAGGTATTCCAGCCGTAATCGGACATTGTTATCCTTGCTTTGCAAACTTCAGAGGAGGAAAAGCAATGGCTACCTCTGGAGGGGTTTTATTAGTTGCAAGTCCCATCCTTTTTTTGATTATGTTTATATCCTTTATTGTCTTTTTAAAACTAACAAAAATTGTATCGTTAACCTCCATGCTGTCAGCTGTCATGTTTCATGGAATTGTTATTTGGATTGGAGATAAATCAGATGCGATAGCAACGTTTATTCTATTGGTATTAATTGTGTATCGTCATCGTGAAAATATTGCAAGGATTGTAGGGAAAACTGAGCCTAAAATTAGTTGGCTATAAAACAGATATTGGAGGAAATAGAATGGTAAATCATACCAATGAGTTGGGGCCATTAAATACAATGGGTGCAGAATTTCAAAAAAATCGTTATGCAGAGTTAAAAAAGTATCAGGAGATATCACCTGTACATCCAGAAGCAGTTCAGGCATTAGGTGGTCGCCCATTTACTCAATGGACAGTAACAAGATATGCAGATGTATTGACTGTTTTAAAAGATGCTCGCTTTGTAAAGGAAATAAGGAAAATAATCTCACAAGACCAACAGGTTCCAGTTCCTCCACCTTTAGAAGATTTAGTTAAAACACAACGAAACCAAATGTTATTTCGTGATCCGCCAGATCATACAAGATTAAGGCGACTAGTAAATCAGGCTTTTACGCCTAAGATTGTTCAACGACTCAAACCTACTATTCAACGCATTTCTACAAGGCTATTAGATGAAATGGAAGGGAAGTCGGAAATTGATATTGTCAAAGATTATGCGTATCCTTTACCTGTTATTGTTATTGCCGACCTACTCGGAGTTCCTCGGGAGGATCACTCAATATTCAAAGAATGGTCAGATGGTTTTATTAAGACGATTGATATAGCACCTACTATGGAAGATTTAGTAACCGGTAATAGGGTTACAATAGAGTTTCGAGATTACTTTCGTCAAATTGTCCAACAAAGAGCGGAAACTCCCCAAGATGATTTAATATCAGGTCTTATTCAAGCCAAGGATACGGCTGGAAAACTAAGTGAAGATGAACTACTTGATATGTGCATATTACTCCTAGTTGCAGGCCATGAAACAACTGTTAACTTAATTGCAAATAGTATGCTATTACTGCTTTTACACAAAAATCAACAAGTATTACTAAGGGAAAATCCTGAGCTATTAGATTTAGCAATTGAGGAAGTTCTCCGTTTTGAACCACCAGTGCAGGCAACCAGTAGATTTGTTTCAGAAGATATGGTGTTTCAGGGGCGGGAATTCAAAAAGGGGGATTCAGTTACCGTTTGGCTTAGTGCGGCAAATCGAGATCCATCACAATTTGGAGATCCGGAAATGTTTGATATCACGAGAAAAGAAAATCCTCATCTAGCATTTGGTTTAGGAAATCACTTCTGTTTAGGAGCACCTTTAGCTAGAGAAGAGGGAACGACAGCCATTCAATCTTTCCTAGAGAAATTTTCTCATATTGAACTAGTAAGCGAAGATATTCAGTGGAAGCCATCGCCATTAATGAGGTCACTTAAATCGTTACCTGTGCAAGTTCGACGTTAATTGATGAAGACAAAAATTGTGTTATATAGTATTAAATAAAAAAGAGGTTGTCTCAAAAGTATTCGGTGCCTGGCAGTGTCAACACTTTGTTTTGGGACAGCCTCTTATTGTTCAAAATAAAGTTTAACAAATTTTGTCTTGTTATATGTATAATAAAGAGGATGTGGACAAGGAGGCGAGCTATGAAGCAACAAAATACAGCAGAGATGAATTACCAGCTATGGTCATATAAAATATTGTATTTTTATTGGTTATTAGCAATCATCGCTATCTTAGGGCAACTGGTTGGACTTATTATGGCGCTTTATTATTATCCCGAGACTGTCCGTACTTTTATTCAAGAGAAAGTTCTTGTTTTAATCATAGGGCATTTAGTTATTCTGTTATTGTGTGAATATTTAGTAAAGGTAAAAAAGGTCTATCATTCGTGGGTATTAATTACTACGGGTACTCTATTGACTCTGATAATAATTATTGTTAACCCGGCAATACCTGGCCTGCAAGTAATTCTGTTATTACCTATGGCAGTTGCGTTAATCTATCTTGAAAAAAGTAAATTGTTATTCAGCTTTTCTATTAATCTTATTGGACTGACGTGCGTACATATCTTCTTCCTACCGTTAAGAATGGCAACCTCAGAATACGAGTACCTAGCTTATTATACATCGTTATGTGCGGGATATATCATCTATCTTGCAATTCTTCAAAGAGGGAACGAAGTATTAGAATTTCTCTATCAATCGAATGAAAAAGAAAAAGAACTCATTATAAAAAATGCAGTCATAGAGCGGCTTTCAAAAACCGATGCTTTAACTGAATTGTATAATCATAAAACCTTCCATGAATATATGGATTATCTGGTTGAACAAAGTAAAAATTACGAAGTGCCACTCCAATTAGCCATCATCGATATTGATAACTTTAAATGTATTAATGATACGTATGGCCATAGTGCAGGCGATGTCGTTTTAAAAAGAATTGCTGCTACAATCCGTGAGCTAGCGACTGAAAATGATATTGTTGCAAGATATGGAGGCGAGGAATTTGCGATATTGTTTACTGAGAAAAGTCTTCAGGAAACTGAACAAATAATAGAGAATATTCGAAGAGCGATATCCTCTATTACTCACAAGGAAATTCAAGAGCGAGTAGTGACAATTAGTGTCGGACTTAGTGATTACCATAGTCAGATGTCTAAGTACGATTTTTTTGAACAGACAGATGAGTTACTATATGAAGCAAAACGAAGCGGAAAAAATAAAGTGGTAATGAAAAGATAGACTCCTACTGTAATAGTGGGGGTCTTTACTTTTTTAGGAGGGCTATAAACGGAAGTAAATGGTAAGGATAGATACGTGACAAATTTGTTAGGAGGACAACTGGTTGTTAAAAAGGATTGCTTTGCAAATGAAAGATACGATCTGGGTGCGCCCGTTTTTTTATTGTATGTTTTCACTCTTTGCTGCCATAATCGTAATTTATATAGATGTTAGATTTAATGACTATCTTAATAAACATATTCCAAGTTATTTATTAACTAGTGTTGATCTGGCACACATTATTCTTGGTACAATTTCTGCAGCCCTTGTAACGATGACAACCATTACTTTTTCAACAATTATGGTTGTTCTGACTACCTACACATCACAGTTTTCACCAAGAATTTTGAAAGGATTCCTTACAAAGGCTTCAACAATGAGAGTGTTAGGAGTTTTTTTAGGAGGATTTATTTATTCAATCCTATCTCTATTATTTATGAGAAACTCGACCATAGATAATGACGTGATTTCAGCTACAGTAGGTGTACTAGTAGCGTTTATTTGTTTAGGGTTTTTTGCCTATTTTATTCATAATGTAGCAACGTCTATCCAAGTAAGCAATTTAATTAATGAGCTTGCTCATGATACGTTAAAGACTGTTCAAAGAGAAAGTGATGCCCTTAAAGACTATAAAAATCGTACATATGATAAGGAATTTACTTCTCCAAAAGGTTATTCAAAGGTTCTAGAAGTTACCGGGAAAAAGTTTGGTTACATCCAATTAATTGATTATCCTAGCCTGTATAATTTGGCTCTCAAAAAGGATTGTGTAATTGAGCTAAACCAGTACATCGGTCATTATGTAACGAAAGAAAGTAAATTAGTAACGATTTTTCATAATAGTGATGACATTGAGTTAGTTATCGATGATTATATTACAATAGGGGATGAAAGAACGGCTGTTCAAGATGTAGAGTTCGGATTAATTAAAATGGTTGAAATTGCATTAAGAGCAATATCCCCAGGTATTAATGACCCAAACACAGCTATTGATTGCATTCGATTTTTAAGAACGCCCCTCACGGAGGCAGTTCGGAATAGGGCAGAATACATTGTCTTTTATGATGAGAATGATAAATGTCGGCTAATCAAAAAACAGGAGAGTACCGAACAACTACTTTATACAACCTTCTACCAAATCAGTCATTATGGTAGGCAGGATATCTCCATCTTGATAGCTATACTAGACACTCTGCTTCATGTTGGTAGGAATAGTGACCATAAGATTAAGATTGAGATGAAGAAATTTACAGAATACATTATTGGAAAATTTGACTATAGCCTTTTAGACGACTTAGATCTGAAAAAAGTAAAAAGTATGCAGGCAGCGATAGAGAAGGTTTTAGGAGGGAAGGCAGGAGAGGGGTGAGTAAAAGTTTAATTCCACTTACTCTCTCTGCCTCAAAACCATACCTATGAATTTTGGGTTTTTGAAATGAATTCTGCAATAGTCCTATTAAACAGCACGGGTTCGTTTAAATTCATCAAATGAGCCGATTTTTCAAAACTAATCTTTTCACTACCCTTTATTTTTTCGCACAATTCACCGGCTGCAAGTCTATAATCTTCAAAATCTAGCTCACCACTTACAATGAGTGTTCGCACCTTAATATCATCTAGCTTCTTTTCTATATTTTCTAAGAATATTGGTTTGCTCTTAATTTTAGGTTTACTTAGATTAGACTCAATCATTTCACGATAAAGAATTCTATTTTCCGCGCTAGTTATTCCAGCCGGGCCTTGCCCTTGTAACCACAATTGTTCTGATAAATTAACACAAGTATACATATCACCTGATTGATAAGCACTCCAAAAATCCCGCCGTGCATTTTGTAACGCTGGAGATTCATCACGACTAAGTTTCATTGAACAAAGGACAAGGCTTTCTACGAATTCTGGATATACCAATGCAAATTCTAACGCAATGAGGGAGCCAAGAGATAGGCCAACAATATGAACTTTATCTATATTTAAGTACTCAAGCAAAGCTTTCAGATCATCAAAGTTTGAAAATGATTTTTCTGTTATTTCTGTATGACCAAACCCTCGTAAATCCAAACGAATGACTTTGTTTGTTTTTGAGAACTCATAAAATTGTTTATCCCATAGTTTTGAGTCTAGAAAAAGTCCGTGAATGAATAAAATCGCTTCTCCTTCTCCAGACAATTCATAATAAAGCTTACCGTCATTTACCTCAGCAAATTCTTTTGTAATGGTCATTTTATAAACCCCTCTCTCTATTATCAATGTAAACTACCGATGTATTTTAAGTTATCTACCAAAACGTCATCGTATGCGCCGTCTAGTATCCGGGTGATTGAGTCAAAAGTCTCTTGCATACTAATCCACTCTCCTTGCTTTTTCGTGATCGATTCAGCCACATAAAAAGGTTGTGTGAAGAATGCCTCAAGTCGTTGGCCTCGATGGTAGACATTTAAATCCGACTCTGTTAATTTTTCTATGCCCCATTCAAGTACAATAAATCGTAATTCACGATAACGTCGTAATAGTTTTCGAGCACGTTGTTGAATAGTGAAATGTGGTGAGTCAATATGTGCTCCTTCAATAATAGTTGAGGTTGATAGGGTTGGATCAATCGCAGGATACATTCTTCGTGAAACTAAATCCATATCAAAACGCAATATTGTTTCAAGTGGACCATATGGAGAATTTTCATCTACTGCGTTTCCGAGTGTGTCGACTAAGATAAAGGTAATTGGTAATGCTGTAACTTTTCTTAACTGATCACTGATATCAAAGAAGTCTCCAGAAAGCAGCATTTTACGGTCTAAACCAAGGATTATTTCTTGCTCAGCTTGTAAGCCTTTTAATTTACTTAATAATTCTTCTAAGCTCGATGTACAGAAATCTGAATGTTCTACGACATCATCTATACCTTGAGTTTCATCATTTCCCAACAAAAAGAGTGTTGTGTAATTTAGTTTTTTCATTCGGAAAAATAGTTCTCCCATTAATACGAGTTGCCCCATGCCAGGTCTAGCAACTAAGCCAACAGTGCCGCCACGAACAATTGGAGCAAAGAGGTCTACTACTTTAATGCCTGTTTCAATCATTTCAGTACCAGTTTCACGAATGATAAGCTCATCAAGTGTGCAATCTGCTATTGTCGCTAAAGCTACTAAAGTTTTTACCTCCGCCCGGCCGATAGGGATTTTTCCAGTACAAAGGTTTGAAACGGTAGCTGGACGTAAACCAGCTAATTTAGCAGCTACGGTTAGATTAGGAACAAGTCTTTTTAACAATGGAACATTTAACTTTAAGTCATCATTCATTCCATATTTCTCCTTTTTCTTTTTATAGTAATTAAAATTACGTTATAAAGCAATATTTTTTTCTTCGGAAAGCAAAAAAATCCTTCCAGCCATAAACTTGGTTGGAAGGACCTTCGACTTACTCTGATATTTCATCTAACGTTTTCTCAAAGCTTGGAACAAAATGGGTGAGAAAGTAATTTACTTCTGGCATATGTAATTCCAGAATTTTTTCTTCAATTTGGCTTTTTGCAACAACAAACTCTTTGTTTCCAGCTGATAACTCTGATACACATTTTAAATAGGCATCTAACAAGTCGGCTGCTTTTATAAAGCTAGTTAACTCATGGTCATGCTTCTCACTAATTACTTGCCTATAAATGTTTTTTAGAGGGTCTGGAGCTTGTTGAACTAACCGTTCAGCAGCTAAATCTTCAATATCGCGAAAGTTCTTCAGGATATTTTTATTATGATGTTTTACTGGAGTAGGGATATCTCCTGTATAGACTTCTGTAACATCATGAAAAAGTGAGAGTGTGACAGCTTTTTCAGTATTTACTTCCTTATGAAATATCTCGTTTGCAATCGAACAGAGACAATGAGTGATAAGAGATACATGAAAGGTATGTTCTGCAACATTTTCTTTCATAACATTTCTCATGAGACTCCATCTTTCGATATATCTTAACCGAAAGAGGTTTGCCATTAAATGACTTTCCACGGTTTCACTTCCTTACAAAATTAAAATAAACACCTAAAATACTATACCACAGCCTTTCAACAAGCAAGTAATCAGAATGTTGATGTGAAAACGGAAGGAATAGACCAGATACGGGAGCAATAATACAGGATTTCTAGATAAATTAATCTCAGTCTTTCGTATCACGAAATTTCGGGCAATATCGCTTTGTATCACTTTTCACAATCTCTCTTTTTTATGTTTTAATAAAATAACAAACGATATGTACAGAATTAACTGTACAGAAAAAATGAAAGGAAGTGTCATTGTATGGATAATAGTGACAGGACAGTTTTTAAAATATCTGTCGCAATTGCGATCATGTTTGTAGGTATTGGAATTCTTATTCCAAATCAATTAGGTGAAGCAATGGTAGTAGCCCAAAGCTTTATGCTTGAATCATTTGGTTGGTTTTATCAATTGGTTGCGACATTTTTTCTGGGCTTTGCTATCTTTATGATATTTAGTAAGTATGGAAAGATCAAATTAGGTAAGGAAGATTCGAAACCAGAATATAGTCGTCCCACATGGTTTGCGATGTTATTTTCCGCCGGAATGGGTATTGGTTTACTCTTTTATGGAGTGTCTGAGCCGATATCTCACTTTGTTTCGCCACCAATCGGAGAAGGAGGAACAGAACAATCTGCTATTGTAGGGATGCGTTATACTTGGCTTCACTGGGGATTGCATGCGTGGGCGATTTACGCAATGGTTGCATTAGCTTTAGCATATCAGAAGTTTAGAAAAGGTGCCCCAGGTTTAATGAGCGCAACGCTCTATCCGGTGCTTGGTGAAAAGGTGAAAGGTCCAATCGGTAAAACAGTTGATGTTATAGCCGTATTTGCCACATTATTTGGAGTTGCTGCCTCTTTGGGCTTAGGATCTCAACAAATAAATGCTGGCTTAGAATATCTAATCGGTATTCCAAATAACTTTATGGTACAAATGATGATCATGGGTATCATTACAGTTCTTTTCATCATCTCAGCAAACACAGGAATATCCAAAGGAATTAAGTATTTAAGTAATGTAAACATGTCAATCGCAACGTTACTATTAGTTACAATGCTAATCCTTGGGCCAACATTATTTCTTCTTAACATGTTTACAACAAGTCTAGGAAGTTATATTCAAAATGTAGCATTAATGGGCTTACGTTTATCACCTTTTGATGGCAATGAAGCTGCCTTTACACAAGGGTGGACAGTATTTTATTGGGCATGGTGGATTTCTTGGACACCATTTGTCGGAATGTTTATTGCACGAGTTTCCAAGGGAAGAACAATCCGCGAGTTTACTGTAGCCGTCTTGCTCGTTCCTACATTAGTCTGTGGTCTTTGGTTTACCGTTTTTGGAGGAACAGGAATGTATTTAGAGTTAATCCAAGGGTTAAATGTATCAGGCCAGGGACTAGAAACAGCACTTTTCTATGTCTATCAACACTTACCACTAGGCGTTCTACTTTCGATTTTGACAGTAGCCTTAATTACAACCTTCTTTGTTACATCAGCTGACTCAGCTACTTTCGTATTAGGGATGTTAACAACGGGCGGTAACTTAAATCCTAGTAATCGGGTAAAAATCACGTGGGGCATCATCCTTGTTGCATCAACTATCGTCTTGATGGCCTCAGGGGGCTTGGCAGGTTTACAAACTGCGATTATTGTTAGTGCTTTGCCGTTAACATTTATTGTTCTGGTCATGTGTTATGGGTTGGTAAAAGCACTTAATAAAGATTTGAAAGAGCAAAAGACGGATATTACAATGCATAAAGAGAAAAAGCTAGCGGCAAAATCTAAGCCCGCTAGTTAGAAAATAATAAACCACCATTCTTTAAACAAAGAGTGGTGGTTTATTTATTTTTATAACACTACTTCAAAAACCCTTCGCTTAAGCGAAGGGTGGTGAGGTACTCGATAGAAATCCAGCAATGATAACAACTATGATAATGAGAATTAATTCTATTCTTAAGCTCCAAAATAAGCGGCTAAGACTTTGTACATCGCCCTGTTTTAATTTCGGTAACCAGATGAAACGATGGTAGGCAGCAATGATTAGTATCGGAGTAAAAGCAAGTAGCTTCCAAAGTAACGTTATACCATAATTAGAGGTAAGAAGCTGATCCCAAGAATGTAAGTAACCAACACTTAGAATAAAACCAGAAGCGATAATAACTACAATTGACCAGAGAGCGATCTTTGAAAACTTCAAAAGCTTTTTATGAAAATCATTTAGTCTAGATAACTGTTTTTTACCTAGCATAGAGTAAATAGTAAATCCTATAATACCTCCGAACCATATACTTGCTGCAGCTAAATGGAGGGTATGTGAAAGTATGTTCAAGAAACTTCCAGAAGCATGACCACTCCACGCAAAGCTAAAAAAGAGCCCAAGGAAAATAAGTGAGTTTAGAATAATTTGGCCTTTTTTTTGATAAAAACTAGCGAAAAATAAGACTAAGAATAAAATTGGTTTTACAATGCTCGCAAATCCAATGTTTGTTGTAGTTAGTATTACTAAAAATGTATCAACAATTGGTTGATTACTAAGTTGTAAAGCTCGTATCAATACTTGAGTAAACCCTGTAAGTATAAAAATTAAACTTGCTACAATGAATAAAACTCTCTCAATAAACAGCATGTTTTGACTTTTTAGTAGGACAGCCCTAAAAAAGAACATACCTGCAATACTTATTAAAAGTAGTAATTCCAAGATACGTACATAAGTACCTGCATGGTATTCATTGTGTTTATCGTGGTCATTGTGATTATTTACTGAAGGAACTGCTGATTGTTGTTCATCGATCTCATCTTCACTTTCGTCAACTAAGTCGTCGCTAGGAACTGGCTCAATATTTTCTTCACTTGAGGGCGTTTCTATAATTTCAATTTCTTGTACGGGAGCATTCACAGTAAAATGAAACGATCCACTTGTCACGTGTGTATCTTTGGCTAATATTTGCCAATCGACGATATAAACCCCATTCTCTAGATTCGGAGGACGTAATATAAGTTCTTGATTGTTGTCACTGACTTGTTCTGAAGCAATAGTTTTTCCTGCTTCGTCCTTAAGCGTTAGTTTACTTAAGCTTAAATTAATTGGTTCAGAAAACTGAGCAATAATTTCTTCAGGTGAGTAATCTAACACAGATTCATTTGTTGGATATGACTCTTTAAGATACGCGTGAGCATATACATACATAGGTAGTAAAAGTATTAATAAAAAAAGTGGTAAAACAACTATTTTCTTCAACAAATATTCACCTCTCTAAAGTACAGTCGCTAAGTGAAGCAACTTTTACATGTACTTATTATCATGTTTAGGATATTTAATATTCCTACCATAACTATAGTAATAATTATAAAGGCTAACAATCACTCGAAAGAGCTATACACCGCAACAAAATATGGCGAAAACGTTACAATTTATTATCGTTGAAAATAATGTGGAGATAAGTTTGTTTAAGAATAGAGAATAAGTTATATTGACAGAATTTTATAAATAGTATTAAATTTTATTATAAGTATCTACTACCAGAATAATACATAGGTGCTTTAAAAGGTAAAAGCGTTAATAGCTCGCGATTTGAAATCATCTAAAGAATGCTCTGTTCATATGGTTATTGAACATACTGTCAGTGTATAAAATAACAATATGAGTATGGTACAAAAACATTTGGAGGGAATGAGAGAAAATGAAAAGGCTTACAAATGAAGAGGTCACAAACCTACTATTAGAGAGAGATGGCTGGAAACTAGTAGATGAGAAATGGATTGAGAAAAAATACACCTTTAAAGAATACTTAACTGGCATTGAATTTGTTCAGAAAGTAGCTCAACTGTCTGAGCAGGAAAACCATCATCCATTTATTGCAATTGATTATAAAATTGTTCGATTAAAGCTTTCATCTTGGGCAGCTAAAGGGTTGACGGACTTAGATTTTAGGTTAGCTAGTGAGTTTGATCATTTCTATGATTCTATTTGACTTTAAAAATTATTTTATGTAATCTTTAAAGAGTCAATTACTTCATTATATAAAAGCGTTAAAGTGATAAAGTTTTAAGAGATAAATAGAGGAGTGATTTTTGATGTTAACACGCAAAGTACCGAAACATTTAAGGAAATATACGGTAAGTCAAGAATATGAGAACTATACAGCAATTAATCATGCGGTTTGGAGGTATGTGATGCGTCAAAATCACCATACCTTAAAAGATACGGCACATGAAGCTTATACGGATGGCCTTAAGTCTTCAGGTATCTTTATTGAGCGTCTGCCAAACGTAGAAGAGATGAACGAATGTTTAGCACCGTTTGGTTGGGGTGCTGCAACCATTGATGGTTTTATTCCAGGAGTCGCATTTTTTGAATTCCAAGCAAATGGGATATTGCCTGTTGTAGCTGAAATCCGAAAATTAGACAATATTCAATATACACCAGCTCCAGATATCATCCATGAAGCTGCTGGTCACGCACCCATTCTTTGTGATGAAAAATACTCTGAATATGTAAAGCTTTTTGGGAACATCGGCAAGAAAGCGATAGCGACAAAAGAGGAACACGATCATTTTGAAGCTGTTCGTCACTATTCAAATTTATTGGAAAAAGGGGAGTCGACGGAAGAAGAAATTGAAGCTGCAAAAAAGAAGATCGACGAAGTTGCAGCAACAATTACTGGTCTGTCCGAGGCAGAGAAAATATCTCGACTTTACTGGTGGACAGTTGAATATGGTTTGATTGGTGAGCTAGAAAATCCGAAAATATATGGTGCAGGATTACTATCTTCTGTTTCAGAAGGGGGTAATGCTTTAAACCCTGAGGTGAAGAAACTACCGTTTGACTTAGAAACGATTATTAACACTAGCTTTGATATTACGAAACCTCAACCACAACTATTTGTTTGTGAAAATTTCGAGCAACTGACTGAAGGTGTATTGCATTTTGCAAAGGAAATGAGTTTCATGAAAGGTGGAACTGAGAGTCTAGAGAAAGCGAAGCAATCCGCTAATATTGCAACCGTCGAATATAGCTCAGGGCTCCAAGTAACAGGAGTTGTTCATGAACTACTCTATAATGATCAAGATGAAGCGGTATACTTGAAAATGATTGGGCCTACTGCTCTAGCTTATAAAGATAGTGAACTTCCTGGACATGGAACAGAGACCCATAAAGATGGCTTTGGAGCTCCTATTGGACTAGTAAAAGGAGTTTCTACACCATTAGAAAGTTTGCCTGAAGAAGAGTTAAATAGATTAGGAGTTGTAGTAGGAAACGAGTGCACTCTAATTTTTGAAAGTGGTGTCGAAGTAAAAGGACAAGTCAAAACGATCTTAAAACACGATAATCTAATTCAGGTTATTACCTTTGAAAACTGTCAGGTTACTTACCAGGGTCAAGTATTATTTGAGCCTGAGTGGGGTCTGTATGATATGGCTGTAGGGGCAAGGATTCCATCTGTTTACGCTGGTGCCGCAGACGGAGAAGCGTATTATACAATTGATGAAACGGTTGCCACAGTGGTAGCTAGTCCTGTAGAGCGTTCGGTACTAGATGGTTTATATCAGAAGGTCAGAGAGATCAGAGAGTTGCCACAAGAAAACTCTTTAGGAATGCTTCAAGAAGTATGGGAGCAAGTGAAAGCTGAGTATCCAAATGATTGGCTATTAAAATTAGAAATCGTTGAAATTCTAAATAGTAACGGTTGGTTACCTGAATTACAAACGGAAGTAACAAAAGAACTCGAAAGACTACAAGGTCTCAATCAGGAGTACCATACGTTAATTAAAAGAGGTTTAGAAATCATCTAAAGTAGGAATAAGAAAAATCACATGCTCACATGTGGTTTTTCTTTATTTTAAGCTCTTTTCGTAAACATGAAGATATCATCCAATAAATTAAGTAAGAAAAGAGCAATGCTTACTAAATTAGTGGTGAATTCTTAGTGTTTTGTGTAAAAATCCGGTTTTTGGGATTTTTACGAAAGCAACAAACTTTGCGAAAACAGCCTTATTTTAAGCTAGCCGTACATAAAAGTAGCATTTTTGGTGTAATAGTAAAAAAAGGTAGCTATCGGAAGAAGGTGAGACTTTGACGAATTCAGTTTGTGTATTGGGTGCAGGAATAGGTGGATTAATGGCAGGAGCTTATTTAGCGAAAGCTGGCTTTCATGTCACCGTAATTGAAAAGGCAAGAACTGTCGGAGGGTCAGCAGGCTGGTATGTTCGGAAAGATCGAATTTTTCCTACGGGTGCAACGATAGCATTTGGGTTGGAAGATGGCGGTCTTTTTAGGAAACATTTAGATAATCTTGGAATTCAAGTAGACGTCCTAGAGTTATCATATCCAATGGATATCGTTTTACCAGATCGAGAAGTTTCAATTTTTTTGGACTCATATAAATGGGAGCAGGAACTACGTAGTAAATTTTCTGACCGAAAACACGAAGTTCTAGAATTTTGGCGAAAACTAAATGAGATTAGTCAAGTTGTTCTAGAGGTTACTAGGACAGGTGTGTCTCTCCCTATCCATCGTTTTTATGACCTAGGAGGTTTGCCTATGTGGTTGATGAAAAATCCAAGGTCATTCGTTCGGCTTACTCGGTATTTTTATTGGACAGTTGAAGACTTAATGAAGAAATATAACCTAGAAAACTACGTTCCACTTCGCCAATTCCTTGATGCTCAACTGTTAGACGCTGTACAAACCGATGTTAGTGAGGCAGCACTACTGCCTTCTAGTTTAGCCTTAACGATTTATCGGAGAGGGAGCTTCTATGTAGAAAATGGAATTGGTACGATTAGCAAAAAACTAGCATGCATGATTGAAGAATTGGGTGGAGAAGTTATTACAAGTTCTCGAGTAAAAGCAGTTATTTATAACAAAGAGAATAAACTATGGGATGTTGAAAGTGCAAAATGTAAAAAGTCTTTTACGTTCCTTATTAATAATACAGGAGTTTCTTTTGGAGCTGGAACAAGTTATATGGAGAAAGAGGAGTTTTCATGGGGAGCGCTTCGGATAGATACCATTGTAAATGAAGCAGCATGTACTCAACCACTTCCTTTTGCTTATCAAATGGTAGTAAGCTCTACAAGTTCATTATTAAAGGAATTACTCCATGGTCCCTTGTATGTGACGTTCCAAAAATCCTTTAACAAAGAAGGTACACTAGTTTCAGGGGAATTGGTGATGACAGCATCTATTCACACCTACCCTGATAAGTGGGTAAAATTATCTAAGGAAGAGTATAAGAAAATCAAACAAGATGTAATGGAAGAATTACTATCTGAGATAGAAAGAGTAATACCGATCAAGCGACACTTACTCTACGTGGAGGCTGGGACACCAGTTACTTATCAGAAATTTGTTGGTAAAGGGGAAGTTGGTGGCTTTCCTTTAACAGTAACCAACGCCATACTGAGGCCAAAAAGCTTTCGCACAAAGTTACCCAACCTGTTTATTGTCGGTGAGCAGGTATTTCCGGGGCCAGGGACATTGTCGTCTGCTTTGAGTGGCTATTATGCGGCAAGAGCAATCATAAGAGAACATCAATAAATAACTCCGCCTTTTTGAAAAGCGGAGTTATTTATTGCAATTAATTTAAACTATCTACAAACAATACTGTCCGATAAAGCATGACTGCAGCTTCACTTCGGCTAATTTCTTTCTTAGGGTTAAACTGACCGTCTTCAAGCTCGGCGATATTTGAAATAAGTAGTTTTTGGACGCTTTCCATGTACTGAGGAGAAATATCAGCTTCGTCGTCAATCTCCATCCACAGTGTAATAAAGGCTAAGTCGTATTTAGCTGTTAGAGCTTTAAACAACATATCAGCAAATTGCTCTTTTGTAATAGTTTCCTCTGGAAGAATATCATTAGCCAGTTCAATGCCGTTAAATTGAGCATTGATGAAGGAAGATGCATACCACTTGTCATCTCTTACATTGGTGTAGTAATCACTAGCTTTTGGTTCTTTAATAAAGCGCATATGATCAATATTTAAATCTAATGCTCTAACAATAAAGGTTACACCAGTTGCGTAGGTAATTTTTCCGTTTGGATCAAAGATGTCATTTGCCATCCCTTTCGCAATTCCTCTTTCTTTTAGCTTAAGGATTTCTTTCTCAGCTGGGTCCCCCGAAACGTCAGAAAATGCAAAAATTGATTGTTGAAACACAAACACTAACGATACTGCCAAAAGTAGTTTGATGATCCACTTTCTGTTCATACGATCACTCCTTTATTCTATTTACCTTGTTAGACGTAAAAAATAGTTAGAAGTTACAAATTTTTATCTATCCGTATTCAAAATTGTGCTACTATTGGATAATAATTCAAATAGGTAAGCTAAAAGATTGGAGTGAAGCAGGTGCCAATAAGAAATTCGGTAAAAGCAGTTATTGTACAAGATCAAAAAATTCTTACGATTGTTAAACAAGATGAAAATGGTGAAAGTTATTATTTACTCCCTGGTGGTGGTCAGGAGCATGGAGAAAATTTTCATGAAACCTTAGCAAGAGAATGTAGGGAAGAGATAGGAGCAGAGGTTGAGATTGGTGATCTGTTATTCATCCGTGAATACATTGGCAGAAATCATGAGCATGCAGAGTTTGATTATAATGTTCACCAAATAGAGTACATGTTTGTATGTCACTTAATAGCTGGGGGAGAACAGATTGGAATTGGTTCTAATCCAGATGACGGGCAAATTGGAATTGAGTGGTTGCCAATGTCCTCATTACTAGAGTACAGGTTTTATCCACAAACACTTAGACAATATTATCTTGATTATTTTAATGGTGTTAGGCATCCAGTTTATCTAGGAGATGTGAACTAATGAGAGTCAGTGAGAAAACGATAGTTATTGATCAAAAAAAGCTAACTTATACTCACATTGAAAATAATAGTCATATAGTCTGTTATATGTTATCTGGGGCTGGTTATACATATGAGAAGCCATTACTCTATTATTCGACGATGTTACTTTTAGAAAAGAAGTTTGACGTTGTTCATGTTCATTATTCTTATGAGAAGGAATTGTTTAACCAACCGTTTGCTGATATATCCGAGTTAATCTACAGCGACGTGTCAGAAGTAATTGCTGATGTAGAAAAACAATTTATGTATGAAGAGATATTTTTTTTAGGGAAGTCTTTAGGGACAATACCTATCATTATGAAATTAATGAATGGTAAGTCCAAGCACGTCCTACTAACGCCACTCTTAAAACTTGATGAGATACATGAAGCACTGTTGGCAAGTGATCACTCTGCACTTCTTGTGATTGGTGAAGAGGATCCACATTTTGTTCCCACAAAAGTAGAGCAGCTCCGTAATAAAGCAAATTTAATAGTTGTGACTGTTCCAAAAGCAAACCACTCATTAGATATACAACCTTTTAAGTCACTAGAGTCAGTAGAAAGTCTAAAAGAAATAATTGGAAATATTGAAACGTTCATTAACGGTTAAAAAACTCCTTCTAATAAAGGAGTTTTTTCATTATTCCACCCAACCTTTTTCGTAGGCATATCGTGTAATTTGGACCCGGTTTTCTAAGTGAAGTTTATGCATAATATTTTTTAAATGATTTTTTACTGTGTATTCTGAAATGGATAACTCTGTAGAAATTTGCTTATTGGTTTGTCCTTTAGCTACTAACTCAAGTACTTCTTGTTCGCGGTTAGATAAGGGATTGTTAGCCATTTGTTTTTCTTTTTGTGAAGTAAACTCTTGTAGTAATTTAAATGCTAAGTCTTCTGACATTGGAACTTCGTCATCTGCAATTGCTTGGAGATATTCAAACCAAGCTGATGGATTGATGTTTTTTAATAAATATCCTTGTGCCCCTTTTTTTATCGCTTCAAATAGGTTCGTTACCTCGTCTGAGACAGTAATAATGATTACTTTGACATATGGGTATTTGGTTTTGATGATTTTTGTAGCGGCAAGTCCGTCCATCTTAGGCATATTAATATCCATTAAGATTATGTCAGGCATTAATTGTACTGTGAGAGTAATTGCTTCTTCTCCATCTGTCGCTTCGCCAACGATTACAAAATTGTCGTAAGAACCTACAATTTCTCGGATCGCTTCTCTTGCATGTTCATGATCATCTACGATCAAGACTCGAAACGGTTGCATCTACTTCTCCACCTTTCTAATCATTACTTGTGTTTTCTCTTCTTTACGTTCAATTACGAAGTTCCATTTCATCGCTTTTGCTCGGTCCTTCATGATCTGTAATCCATAGCCCGTGTCTGACATGTTAGGGTCAAACCCTATCCCATCATCCTCAATGAAACAGGTCCAGCCATTTAAGGTGTCTTCCGATCGTATCCAAACATGTTTAGACTTTGCATGTTTCCTAATATTCATGAGAGCTTCTTTGATACAAGCATATAGTTCTGTTTTCTCTTTCGTGCTTAATTTATTCTCGTGTAACTTCCAATCGAGATCGACAGGTATCCTAGTATCTTCTTTGAAATTTTTAATAAGAGAAGTAAGGGAATTTGTCCAGTGAAAAGCCTCTTCGTTTTTAGCGTTTCGTAAATTAAAGATCGCCTGTCTGACATCTTCATGAATGTGTTGGATGGTTTTCTTAAGCTTTTGATAAGTATCATTTTCGTTTAATTGTTTTTCTTTTTGCTCAAGTTGATTAAATTTTACGGAAACAAGGAATAAAGACTGGGCAATCCCATCATGTAGTTCCCGCGACAATTTCTCTCTTTCCTCTAATATAGATTTTTGAGACTTTTCCTTCTCAAGATCTTCCTTCATCTGTTCAAATATAGTAAATAACTTGAGTACGAATATCATTGTCACCAAAAATACAATCACAGGAGCTAATAAGTTACCAAGTTCCATCGATATATAAGGTAATAAAAATTCATGGCGTATATATTCCCATAAACCAATGGTGATGGTTGGGATGAGTAATATTAGCCATTTTATTTGTTTATAGGTCATAAAAAGTGCTCCTTTACTAAAGCTACTCCTATCAAACCATAATCGTTATAGTACATAAATAGCTAGAAAGGGCTATTCCTTTAATTTTAGTATCTTCAATAAATATGTAGAAATTCTTAAATCCAATAAAAGGCGACCGGAAGAACATACATACTACTATGGCAATTACTCTATTGAATAAACTGGTTAAATAAACTAGAATTACATAGTTCTGTTTACTAAACTTAAGAGAATCTTAAGATTTATACTTCCTGCTTATTAAGATTTATTGGATAAACTCTATTTATAGTAAAAGAAGAAAGGAGTGAGTGTGGATTGGATAATTATTCTGTTCTCGTTGTTGATGATGAAAAGGAAATAAGAGATGGGATTGAAATTTATTTAAAGAATGAGGGAATTACGGTAATTAAAGCGAAGGATGGGATTGAAGCGATTGAGAAGCTAAACGAACACGACGTTCATTTAATTCTATTAGATGTAATGATGCCTCGCCTAGACGGGATTGCGACCACTTTTAAGATTAGGGAAAACAAGAACATCCCCATTATCATTTTAAGTGCAAAAAGTGAGGATATGGATAAGATCCTAGGTCTTCAGGTTGGGGCAGATGATTACATGACGAAACCGTTTAATCCATTAGAACTCATCGCTCGAGTAAAATCACAGCTACGACGCTACGTTAAGCTCGGAACGTATGAAGGTGGAGAAAAGCTAATTGATTTGCATGGACTAATGCTAAATCAAGCAGCAAAAGAAGTAAAGATCCACGGAGAAACAGTAAAACTAACACCAATTGAGTTTAAAATCATTGAATTACTGATGACAAATGCAGGGCGAGTTTTCTCTATTAATGAAATCTATGAACGTGTCTGGAAAGAACCTGGATTTAATGCAGAGAACACAGTTGCGGTACATATTCGAAAAATTCGTGAGAAAATTGAAATTGACTCTAAAAATCCAAGATATTTAAAGGTGGTGTGGGGAATTGGATACAAAATGGAAAAGTAGAATGATTGCTCTTTTTGCTGCGGTGCTGTTTACTTTTGGACTAAATGGATTAATTGTAGGAATGAACTTTGGCTCCATGTATTCAGACAGTAGCTATTTTCAATCCTGGGAGTTTGAAAATGAAGTGGTAGAATTCATTGATTTGCTTTATATGTTCGAGTTTAACCATTTAACAAAAGAAGAGTTAGAGACGAAAATTGCAGTTACTCAAGAAGAAATCAACGAACATCGTTACCGATACGGTGATTTATCTGACCAAATCCTGAGTATTAGAGAGCAATACGAACCTCGAATTCAACAGGCGATCGGTAATAATGATACGGAAATTTTAGCACTACTAACAGATGAGCGTGATACAAAAATAGCAGACATCACCAACAATTTTATAAGTGATGATCATGTACGCGCGAAGATACTGGCTGAAAAAGAACGAACATTGGATAACTATTTTCAAGAGTTAAATGAACAAAGGGCAAGATTTGGCCGATATACCGCCGCTTTTCAGTATTATTTTAAGGATACAGAAACAGGTTACTACTATACAAATGTTGCCGAAGCTGAACGAGGTTTAACGAAAAATGAGGATGTGGTATTTTTTCGACAATATCCATCAGCCAATATTGGATATCTAATGCCAAGGCAACATTATATTTATACATTTGATAATGATCTTTTCGTAACAGATATTGAGTTAAAACCAAGAAGCTTTGAAGGGCAGTTAGCTATCTCAAAATCTGCACCTGAAGCAAGTTTTCTCTTAAACAATTACTATGATTATAAAGAACGAAGAAAGACATTTATTATCTACGTCGTATGTTCTATTTTAGCACTAGTAGCTAGCGTGTTTCTGATTAGAAGAAAGAAAGTATTACGAACAATACCATATGAAAAATTTGAAACACATTATCAAAAAATTCCGGTGGATTTAAGGTTTATTATGCTTTTCATCACTGCTTTTAGTAGCTTTGCAACGGTCATGGATACTGGACGTTATTATATGTATGGCAACTCGTATTTGATTGTTAAAGGTATTATTAATAGCTTAGTTATTACTACCCCTCTAATTATCTTAACTGTAATTCAAGTCATGTTATTGTTGCCGTATATGAAAAACTGGCCTTCCTTAAAAAGAGATTGGGAGAAGAGTGTTAGTAACCGTTCGTATCAACTGGTCATGGATGTTTTCCGTAGCTGGCGATTTGGGATACAGGTTCTGTTTTTACTAGTAACCTTCTTTTTGTTTGGGGCGGGGCTGTTTGTAGCCGCTATTAATCGATTGGTTATTCCTTATTTAGCCCTCTCTGTAATTATTGCAATTCCTGTTATCTTGGTGCTAAAACGTATCGCTTATCTTAATCAAATTTTTACTAATGCCAGTGAGCTAGCAAAAGGAAACTATGAGCAAGACTTACCTATTAAAGGTAGATCTGCATTGGCTCAGCATGCCAACCATATAAATATGTTAAAACACGGAGTGAAATTATCTCAACGAGAACAAGAAAAAAGTGAGCGACTTAAAACAGAACTGATTACCAACGTAAGTCATGATTTACGTACGCCATTAACATCGATTATAACTTATACTGAATTATTAAAATCGCCAGATCTAGTAGCTGCAGACAGGGAGGCTTATGTAGAGATCATTGATCGAAAGTCTAAACGACTTAAGGTATTAATTGATGACTTATTTGAAGCATCAAAGATGGCAAGTGGAAATATTGAGCTTTCAAAAGCTAGAGTAGATTTAGTACAACTATTACAACAAGCATTAGCCGAACATAACGAGACGGTTAACGAGTCAAACCTTCAATTTAGAGTCTCAATGCCAGAGAAATCCGTTTATGCTAATGTTGACGGACAAAAAGTATGGCGTGTGTTCGATAATTTAATTAGAAACATTTTGAATTACACATTAGAAAACACGAGAGTTTATATCTCACTTGAGTGTAAGGATGACCAAGTAGAGATTAACTTTAAGAATATTAGTCAGTATGAACTTGGTGGAAATGTTGATGAGATGTTTGAACGGTTTAAAAGAGGCGATGCCTCGAGAAATACTGATGGATCAGGACTTGGATTAGCTATTGCTAAATCAATAGTTGATCTACATGAAGGTAACTTAACGATTAAGGTAGATGGAGATTTATTTACCGTGACGGTATCATTAAGGAGAATTGACCTGTAAGCAGAACAATAACAAAGAAAAGCTATGGATATCTCCGCTAGCTTTTCTTTGGGTTTTATCGATTAAAACCATCGACTTGTCATCATTTTCTTACGTGTGAAAAATTCAACTCCGTCCTTACCGTTTGCGTGGAGGTCACCATAAAACGATTTTTTCCATCCAGAGAATGGGAAGAAGGCCATTGGTGCTGGGATATTCACGTTAACACCGAGCATACCTGCTTCGATGGTTTCTCGAAACTCTCGGACAGCTTTCCCGCTGGATGTATAGAGCACCGCTCCATTCGCAAACTCTGATTCATTGGCAATTGTAATGGCTTCTTCTAAATCTTTCACTCGAACGATACTTAGAACAGGAGCGAAGATTTCGTCTTTCCAAATTTGCATATCCTTCGTTACATAGTCAAAAATCGTTGCACCAAGGAAATAACCATTCTCCGTTTCTTTTACATCCATTCGGCCATCACGGAGGAGTTTTGCTTGTTCTTTTTCTCCTAATTCAATGTAATTCTTTACGCGATCTAGGTGAGATTGGCGTATAACTGGTCCAAGAAATACATCAGGATCAATACCGTTTCCGATTTTTATATCATTTGCTGCTTGAACAAGTTTTGCCACAAACTCATCAGCGATTTCATCAACGACCGTCACAACTGCGCAAGCCATACAACGTTCTCCGGCACTACCAAAGGCTGCCCCGATAATTCCTTGAATTGCTTTTTCCATATGGCAATCTTCTAATACGATTGAGTGGTTTTTCGCGCCGGCTAATGCCTGCACTCGTTTACCATTTGCTGCTGCCGTCTTATAAATATATTCGGCAACCGGCTGTGAGCCAACAAACGATATTGCCTTTATATCTTTGTGTTCTAAAAGGCCATTAACAACATCATGGGCTCCATGAACGATATTTAAGACACCATTAGGTAGGCCTGCTTCGGTGAAAAGCTCAACCAAACGTTCGGCAAGCAGTGGTGTACGTTCTGATGGTTTTAAAACAAAGGTGTTACCACAGCTTATTGCTAACGGAAACATCCAACATGGCACCATCATCGGGAAATTGAATGGGGTAATTCCACCAACTACCCCAATCGGGTATCGATACATTGCGGATTCAATGTCTGTAGCGATATCAGGTAGAACTGACCCCATCATTAACGTTGGGGCACCTGCTGCAAACTCAACACATTCGAGACCACGCTGTACTTCCCCACGGGCTTCTTCTAAATTTTTACCGTTTTCTTGCGTAATTAATGAGGCTAATTCTTCCGCGTGTTTAATGATCAGTTGTTGGTAATTGAATAAAATCCGTGCGCGTTTTGGAACCGGCGTTTTCCCCCATGTAATAAAAGCTTGGTTGGCCGCCTGAACGGCTAGGTCGACATCTTCTTTTGTAGAAAGTGGGACTTCAGCTAGCACTTCACCTGTTGCAGGATTATAGACATTCTCTTTCGTAGTAGAACTTGATGGAACCCACTCACCGTTAATATAATTTTTTAGTAGTTTCCCTATTTTAGTCGTCATACTGTTTCCCCTTTTCTATTAGAAGTTTCATTGCTATAGTTATAACAAATTTTATAGAGTTCAATGATTTCCTCTTTCGTTGGCACCTTCGGATTATTATCAGGACTACCACTCGCCAAAGCATCACTGGCCATTTTATCAATAACTTGGTTGAAAATTTCTTCGTCGATTCCCCATATATGTAGATTAGGAATTTCTAAATCTAAACATAACTTTTTTACTTCTTTAACTGCAAGTAAAGCAAGCTCGGTGTTTGATAAAGATGGTTCACTCGAGAAAATCTCACCCAATTTTGCTAGTCGTTCTACACACTCTTCTTGGCTAAACTCTAAAACAGCCGGTAACAGCATCGCATTTGAGACTCCGTGTGGAACATGGAATAAGGCTCCGATTGGACGAGACATTCCATGGACTAGGCAAACTGAAGCATTTGAAAAGGCAATCCCCGCTTGCATTGCTCCTAATGCCATAGCTTCACGAGCATCTAAATCTTCACCATGATTGTAAGCATTTCTGATGTTTTTAACGATTAATTCCATCGCCGATAAGGCTAATACATCTGTCATTGGATGAGCTTTTTTTGAAAGATATGCTTCAATTGCGTGACTAAGTGCATCAACACCTGTAGCAGCGGTCACTGCCTTAGGGGAAGAGACGGTAAGAATTGGATCAACAATGGCCACAGTTGGAATAAAGGCAGGTTGCTTAATCATCATTTTCACATCATTTTTCGTATTCGTGATGACAGTAACATCTGATACTTCCGATCCAGTACCTGCGGTGGTTGGAATTGAAATATGTGGAACAGGTTTGCTCGAAGCTAATTTGTTTCCACCCATATAATCACCTATATATCCGCCATTTGTTACGATAACCGCCACAGCTTTTGCTACATCAATACAGCTACCCCCACCTAGGGAGATGATTAGGTCACAGCCAGTCTGTAGGTACATTTGTAGCGACTCATCCACGTAAAAATCTGTTGGCTCACTGTTGATGTCTAAATAAACGGCATAGTTAATATCATTCTCTTCTAAGTACTGCTTACATTGTCTTACGTAGCCTAGGTCATTCATGATGCGATCACTAATAATCAAAGCTTTCTTTCCAAGAGCAGCCGCTTCCTTTCCAACTACTTCAAAAGACCCTCTTCCATATAAAATGATTTCAGGCATCCGTAACGTCGCGAATGTTTTCAAAACAATTCCCCCCTAACTAGTTTCAAAAATAAGTATTGCAATGTTTGTGCCAAAATTTTTGATTGGGACTAAAACATGACTCTTATGTCTAATAAAAACAGACACCTCTTAAATAAGTGTCTGTTTTGGCCGACACTATTACAAGATGCGTCGGAAAGTGTAGGTTATCTGTCGGATTTACCCGACACAGTTGGTTAGTCATCACATGGTGATATCGTGTAGCTTTAATTTATCGTATAAGGTTGAACGGTGGATCCCCAACTTTCTAGCGGCTTTTGCTTTGTTCCCGTTAGTTTCAATTAGCACGTTGATAATTAAATCTCGTTCTTCGAGTTTCATTTCCTTTTTTCGTTCAGAGAAAATGGTCAAAGGCGCTTTCGCTAAATCCGATGCTTCAATGCTTAATGATTGGGAAATAGTTGATTGGTTAAAAAGTAGTGACACATCAGAGGCAGAAATATCCTCTTTGTCTACTAAACTAATCATTCTCTCAACGATATTCACGAGTTCACGGATATTGCCTGGCCATTCATAGGATAGTAACTCTACAAGAGCGGTATTAGTAAGTCGTTTTATAGAAATGTTGTATTTCTGGCAAACTTCCTCCATATAGTGAGCGAGCAAAAGAGGAATATCTTCCTTTCTCTCTCGAAGCGGCGGAATATGTAATCGAATTATATTTAAGCGGTAATAAAGATCTTCACGAAACGTACCTGCCATTACCATCTGCTCCAGTGATTTATTTGTTGCAGCTACAATTCGTGTATTTGTTCGATAAGGCTTGACACCACCGACACGAGTTCCCTCTTTTTCCTGAAGAACCCTCAGAATTTTTGATTGCATCGCTAAGGGCATATCCCCAATTTCGTCTAAGAATAACGTTCCTTCATTGGCAAGCTCAAACTTTCCGGGCTTGCCACCTTTCCGCGCACCTGTAAAGGCTCCGTCGGCGTATCCGAATAACTCGGACTCTAGTAAATGATCTGGGATTGCAGCGCAATTTACACTTACAAAAGGTCCGGTGGAAAAGGGACTTAAGAGATGAATGCTTTGAGCAAAAAGTTCCTTTCCGGTGCCGCTTTCTCCAGTAATCAGAACAGTTGCCAGTGTTTTTGCTGCTTTTCTAGCTAGTTGCTTTGTATCAGCAATTTTTTCACTTTTGCCAATGATTTGTTCTAAAGTAATCAGTGGTTTTGTTTCAGTATTTGCAAGTCTCGTTTTCGCTTTTTGTTGATGCTTTTCTAGTATTTTATAAAGCTCAGAAACGCCTTCAAAGATCAGCATGCCGATTACAGCAACAACTTGATCATTTTTTCGGATTGGAATTCGGTGCACAACCATTTCTTGTCCATTGATGATTTGAAGAGAGCCTCGCTCTGGAATTCCTGACTTTAGAACATGATGTAATCTTGTGTTTTCAATAATCTTCGTGACATGCTGACCCAGTGCATCTTCAATTTTAATCCCAGTAAATCGACAATAAGCTTCGTTAAAATGAATGATTTTTCCTTCATGATTAATGACAACAATGCCTTCATAGGCACTGTCTAACACCGTACTTAAGATATCAAGGGAGTAGTTGTTGTTCATTTTCTAAACCTCCTAAGCCACATTAAAATCAGTCGATTTTTGTTTTATATCATGTTTCATGAATATTATCGCCATGATGGATCCTAAAGTTAGATTTATTACGACTGCGATAACAGCTGGTATTGCTGCGAGGGGGCTAATGTAGTTCATCGCAAGAAGTGCGGCTAAGGCTGTATTGCAAATCCCTGTTTGAAACAACATTGCCCGAGCTTCTCCTTCTTGGAAACGGAACAATTTAGCAACATAATATCCTGCAGCCATCGAACCTATCACTTGTAATAAAACGACGAATACTAATAGCGGCATTAATGACATATGTAACGAAATTGCCTGTTGAGCAGATGAGACAGTGGCTAGGACGATAATAAATAAAGCGACCGCTGAAGTAGGAGCAACTAGAGGTTTCACTAAGTAAACCGATTTTCCCCACTTCCATTGAATGAGTAAGCCAGCTAGTATTGGTAGAAACACAATATAAACCATTTTAAAAAATAACGGCCAAAAGGCGATATAGATGAGTTGACCGGCAAAGGCCTTGATAACTAATGGAGTTAGAAAAGGTCCTATAACAGTGTCAATTGCAGACATCGTAATACTTAAAGCTGTTGTTCCGTTGGCCATAAATGTATAAAGATTAGCTGACGTCCCACCCGGTACGGCACCAGCTAAAATAATTCCCGTAGCTAGTTCTGGTGAATTGCGGAAAAATACTAGAGCTAACACAACAGCGATACTAACTGTCAGTAGCCATTTCAATAGTATTCCGAGAAAGGCAAGCTTTGGTTTTTTTAGAAATGCGATGAATTGAGTTGTAGGTAGGGAAAGTCCCATTAAAAAAATAATTAATGCCAATGCTGGCCCAGGCCACCTTTCTAAACTAAGAAAGGTGGAAGGAAACAAGTAAGCCACTATTCCACAAGAAACAATCCAGAAAGGCATAAATTTCGTTATCAAGTAGTTCAACATTTTTAAAATTGTCAACGGCAATTCCCCCATATAAGAGATAACCTCATTGTAAAACAATTTCTGAAAATTACAAATAAATTACACTAGGCCTATTTACTGGTGAGTTTTCTAAAAAAATAGAATAATATAATAATAGAGTTTACTTACTCTGGAAAGGTTGTTGATAACTTGAGTACTGTTACAGATGAAATTATCCAAAATTATAAAAAGATTTTAGAGCATGTTCACAATGGCATAGTGATTATAAACAATCAAGGCTCGATCGTATATTGCAACAAATCGTGTCTGACCTCATTAAACCTCTTGGAGGAAGAAACGATAGGAAAGCACATCAATGACATTGTTGACGAACCGTTAGAGATGGTATTCCTGCACGGGATTTCTTGCCCTAATATTATTCGAAAGGTGGGGGCGCGTACCTTACTAGTCAATCAAGCGCCAATCAATCATGAAGGTCGTATTATTGGTGCCATTCATATCTTCCAAGATATATCTGAACTGAATAGCACAATCCAAGGACACGCTGAAAAGGGATCGCAACCAATCAAGGAAGTACTTGAACTGCTCTACGACGGGATAGTTATCGTTGATAAAGAAGGGATAATTACGATGATGAACCAGCCCTATTGCTCTTTGTTGGGGCTTACAATGGATGAGGTGATTGGCAAGCATGTCACAGAAGTCTTACCTAATACACAAATGCATATTGTCGTAAAAACGGGGCAGTCACATTATGGGGAATTTATGACACTGAATGGCAGAAATATTATTGTCATGCGTCATCCAATTCGAAAAAACGGAGAAATCGTCGGAGCGATTGGGAAAGTCATGTTTACCAATGTTGAAGATTTAAAGACATTAACCGAGCGATTAAACATCGTTGAAAAAAAATATAACTATTACAAAAAAGAGTTAAAGCGTATTAGAGGAGCAAAATATTCATTTGATCAGATTGTTGGTAATAACGAGAAGATGGTTGAGGCAAAACGGTTAGCGAAAAAAGTTGCTAATAGCCGCTCGACAGTGCTGATCAGAGGAGAGAGTGGAACGGGGAAAGAACTTTTCGTTCACGCCATTCATGAAGCAAGTAATCGTTCCGAAGGACCACTCGTTCGGATTAATTGCGGAGCCATCCCAGCAAATATCCTTGAGTCGGAGTTGTTTGGCTATGAGGAAGGTGCTTTTACTGGTGCAAAAAAGGGTGGTAGGCTTGGGAAAATTGAACAGGCTCAAGGTGGAACATTATTCCTAGATGAAATTGGAGATATGCCACTACATATGCAGGTGAAGCTTCTTCGCGTTTTACAGGAGAAAGAAGTGGAACGCCTAGGCGGAAATGAAATAAGCCAAGTTGATATCAGGGTAGTAGCCGCTACGAACCGCCCATTAGATGAAATGGTGAAAAAAGGGGAATTCCGTGAGGACTTGTTCTACCGGTTGAATGTCTTTCACATTCATATTCCCCCGTTACGAGAGCGTGGTCAGGATATTATGAATACGGCTCATTTCTTATTAGGCAAACTTTGTGATGAACTTGGAATGACAGTTAAGGGCTTTGATCCCCAGGTGGAAGACTTGTTTACTAGTTATCAGTGGCCTGGAAATGTTCGCGAAATGGAAAATGTCATCGAGCGTGCTATTCATCTCACAGAGGCAGGTACATATATATCAATGCAACATCTTGCGCCTCATTTACAACATTTAACGGAAGAGTTACAGGTCTCCCGCGGCTTCTCACTAGAAAAAGAAATTGAACAAGCTGAAATAACCGCTATTAAACGAGCCATTAAAGCATCTGAGGGGCACCGAGTTAAAGCGGCAGAACTGTTAGGGATTCATCGCGCAAGCCTATATCGCAAGCTTGAAAAATATAAGTTAATGGAATACGAATAAATACAATGTCGCAAAAATGATACATGTTTCGTTTTTGCGACAATATGAAAGCGATTACTTTAACTAACGGATTTTTGACTAATTTGTGAACAAAACAATGTTTGTATGTCGCATATATGCGACAACGAAAAAATAAAAGCACTCTATTAAACTAGTAATTCCCACAATGCTATTTTTTTATACAAAAAAATAGTGCCTTTCACCCCTACAGCAGACTGTCTTTTTATTTAAATTTTCTAAATACTTATAATTTATTTGAAAATTTTAAAAAGTTGGCATGGTTATTGCAAATATAAAGATGAACAGCACAGTGAAGGGGGTACATAGGGTGGATGTAAGAGATAAAGTCGTATTCATTACCGGAGCTGCAAGTGGGATTGGATTAGAAATTGCCCAATCCTTTGCAAAAAGTGGAGCAAAGGTCGTGATTACCGATTTACATGAAGAGCTAATTCAAACTGAAGTAGAGAGTTTGATTGAAAAAGGCTTTGAGGCAACTGGTCATAAATGCAATGTCTGCTACGAGGATGATATCAAAAAAGCCATTGATTTTACGACTCAAAAGTATGGAAGGTTAGATATCGTCATCAATAATGCAGGTCTTCAATATGTGTCTCCTCTAGAAGAGTTTCCGACGGACCGTTTTGAGTTACTTATAAAAGTCATGTTGACTGGTCCATTTATAGCGATGAAATATGCATTTCCAATTATGAAAGCACAAGGCTTTGGCCGAATTATTAACATGGCCTCAATCAATGGTCTTGTTGGCTTTGCTGGAAAAGCCGCTTATAACAGTGCAAAGCATGGTGTCATTGGGCTCACAAAGGTCGCTGCATTAGAAGGAGCAGAACATGGAATTACAGTCAATGCGCTCTGCCCAGGTTATGTTGATACACCATTAGTAAAAAATCAGCTTGCCGACTTAGCAAAGACCAGAAATGTTCCGATTGAGAAAGTCCTCGAAGAAGTTATTTACCCATTAGTACCACAGAAACGGTTACTAAAGCCTAATGAAATATCAGATTATGCGCTCTTTTTAGCGTCTGATAAAGGAGGTGGGGTGACAGGGCAAGCGGTCGTTATGGATGGTGGTTATACCACACAGTAAACGTTGTGGTCTTCATAAATTTAAATTTTATTAAAAAGGGGAGAAATAACAATGAAAAAGGCTTTTAAATTAGCAGCAACAGTAGGATTAGCATTAGCGTTGATCACGGGTTGTTCAGCGACAAACACAACAACGAACTCTGAAGGGGCTCCGCAACAGAAAGTAAAGTGGCAGCTTGCAACTTCTTGGCCTGACTCAATTATGATTCAAGATATGCCAGTTCAATGGGCAGAGATGGTTAAGGAAATTAGTAATGGCCGTTTTGAGATTGATGTTCATCCAGCGGGTTCATTAGTAGGAGCTGCAGAAGTGTTAGATGCGACAACAGCAGGAACAGTTGAAGCGTATCATACATTTAGTGGATATTGGATTGGAAAAATGGCTGGTTCACCGTTCTTCTCATCTGTACCAATGACGATGGAACCGTTTATGTACATGACGTGGATTTACGAAGGTGGCGGACTTGAGCTTTGGCAAAAAATGTATGATGAAGCCGGCTATAATGTAAAAATTATTCCTTTAGGAATTCAACATCCAGAAACATTGGCTTGGTCGAATAAACCTCTTCCAACGTTAAATGACTGGGCAGGATTAAAGTACCGTGGTGTAGGTTGGTGGGCTGAAATCCTACGTGACAACAATGTTAACGTAACATCAGTTCCAGGTGCAGAAATTTATCCTTCACTTGAGCGTGGAGTTATCGATGCAGCAGAGTTTAGTTCTCCTTACAACGATAAAGGCTTAGGCTTCTATGAAGTTACTAGCTACTTCACAGGTCCTGGGATGCACCAACCTAGTACATTATTCTACATTGGAATAAATAAAGATGCTTGGAATGCGTTACCTGCTGACCTTCAAAAACTAGCAGAAGTTGCAGCAAAAGCTACAACATTATGGAGCTGGACGCATGACTTTGACCAAAGTATGAAAGCTCTAGACTTCTTTGGTGAAAAAGGAATTGAGCGAGTGGTCGTTGATGAGTCTGTTCAGTTAAAGCTACAAGCAGATACTTGGGCCCTTCTTGATCAAAGATCTAAAGAAGAAGGCGGCGTGTTTGCTGAAATTTGGGAGTCTATGAAAAATTACCGAGCAGACTTTATTGAATACGAAGATATCATGGTACCAGTTCGTGGTGCAACTAAATAATTATTTCATAATCTGAATGAATTTCATAATTACCTTAATGATGCCATATCTGACTAAATTGTGAAATTCATTAAACTAGCAACTTATAAAAATCACTGTTATCTGGGAAAGCCCGGAGACACCTTCAATGCTGATGGAGACTGAGAGGTCTAGGAAAGTGAACTCTTCATTCTCCACCATCTTTTGGGAGTCTCAGGGCCTTTCACCTTACTTTTATTAAAGGAGGGTTATCTATTGAAGCCTTTGTTGCGAGTGTTCAGCTACGTTGATAAATTTCATGAGTTTGTTGCGAAGACTACGGCTTGGTTAATTCTTGTCTTAATTTTTACGATGACTTATGAAGTAGCCTCACGTTATCTATTTAATAACCCTACGGTTTGGAGTTATGACCTTAGTTATTTTTTATCAAGTCTTTTCCTGATGTTTGGAATGGCCTATACGATGAGTATAAAGGGACATGTGAATATTGATATCTTTTATGGGAATTTTTCACCAAGGGTTAAAGCTGCCTGCGATGTGGGTTTTGCGTTGTTATTGTTTTTCCCGTTGTGGTATTTAATCATTGCAACAATGATTCCACACGTACAATTTTCCATTAATATGAATGAAAAAAGTTCGTTTGGAAGCTGGTTCCCGATTATTTGGCCATATAAACTATGGATTCTTACTGGATTAATTTTGTTATTTATACAGGGTATAGTTGAATTTTCAAGAGATTTGATCTGGTTAATTAAAGGTGGTGAACGTCCATGAGTCCTGAACTGATTACATTTTTAATGTTGGCAACTTTGATCGCTCTAATCGTTTTGGGCTATCCGATTGCTTTTGTTTTAGGGGGCGTTGCAACCCTCTTCGGTTTGATTTTTGTCGGCCCTAATGTCATTAACTTTTTCATGTTGAAAATGTATAGTACCTTATCTGATTACGTCTTAATTGCGATCCCACTGTTTATCTTCATGGGTGCAATTATTGAAAAGTCTGGTCTTGCAATGCGCCTTTATGACGCTATGCATATTCTAATGGGACGCCTACGAGGTGGATTGTTAATAGCTACTATCATCACATGTACGATTTTTGCAGCAGCAACAGGGGTTATTGGTGCATCAGTCGTAACAATGGGATTATTAGCATTACCTGCGATGATGAAATATAAATACGATATCCCGATGGCTACAGGTTCAATCTGTGCTGGTGGGACATTAGGAGTTTTGATACCGCCAAGTGTATTAATTCTAGTATATGGACCGACGGCTGGTATTTCTGTTGGGCAATTATTTATGGCTGCAATCATTCCTGGACTTTTATTAGCAGCTGCTTATGTTATTTACGTGGTCATTCGTTGTTATATTAATCCTGAACTAGGCCCAGCTTTACCAAAAGAGGCCGTTAAAGAGGTTTCAACTGGTCGTAAGATCTATTTATTTACAACATCAGTACTTCCTGTTTCCTTCTTAATTTTATCGGTACTTGGAGCAATCTTCTTAGGAATTGCAGCTCCAACGGAAGCAGCTGGAATTGGTGCTTTCGCAGCCTTGATCTTAGCAGCTGCGTATCGTAATTTAACATTGAAAAACTTAAAGGAAGCTGTTTATAGTACGATGAAAATTAGCTCAATGATTTTCCTAGTACTGATTGCTGCTGGCTTCTTTACAACGATCTTTATCAGGGTTGGTGGAGGACGTGTTGTGACAGACTTTGTGACAGGTCTACCGTTTCCTGATTGGGGAATATTAATTGTTATGTTTCTGATCGTATTCTTAATGGGAATGTTTATCGACTGGATTGGAACGATAATGATCGCAGTTCCACTATTTACTCCGATTGCAATGGCTTTAGGCTATGATCCGCTTTGGTTTGCAATGATGGTAATTGTTGTCATGCAGACAGGCTTTTTAACACCACCATTTGCTTATGCAATCTTCTACCTAAAGGGAATTGCCCCACCAGAAGTAAAAACTAGTCATATTTATAAGGGAGTTATTCCATTTATCTTAATTCAGTTTGTCATCATTATTTTATTATCAATTTTCCCAGGTTTAATCACTTGGTTACCTAGTCTAATGTAGTGGGTTTTACGAGTTTATCTTTGAGTTTACTAGACTATGATTTTGAAAGGGGATGAAATCATGAATAAGCTGTTTACATCATACGAAGAGGCTGTAGCTGATGTCCATGATGGTGCGGTCGTTATGGTTGGTGGATTCGGTTTGTGCGGAATTCCTGAAAATTTAATTTTAGCCTTGGCAGAAAAAAATGTGAGGGACTTAACCATCATCTCGAACAATTGTGGTGTTGATGATTGGGGCTTAGGAATTTTGTTAAACAAACGTCAAATCAAGAAGATAATCGCCTCCTATGTGGGTGAAAATAAAGAGTTTGAAAGACAATATCTCGCTGGAGAGGTCGAAGTAGAGCTCACTCCTCAAGGAACTTTGGCAGAAAGAATTAGGGCTGGTGGAGCTGGAATTCCAGCATTTTTTACAGCGGCTGGGGTTGGAACGCCGGTTGCAGAAGGAAAGGAAGTTCGTACTTTTAATGGTAAAGAATATATTCTTGAAGAGTCGTTAGTTGCTGATTTTAGCTTAATTAAGGGTTGGCAGGGAGATCATTATGGAAATATTATCTATCATAAAACGGCACGTAACTTTAATCCGATGATTGCAGCTGCCGGTAAAATAACCATTGCGGAAGTAGAAGAGGTTTATAACGTTGGTGACTTACCTCCTGACCAAATTCATACACCGAGTATCTATGTTCAAAGAGTCTTAAAAGGCAGTTTTGAAAAGAGAATTGAACGTCGAACAGTTCAAGCATAAGGGAGGGATGGAACGTGAAATTAACAAGAGAACAAATCGCTCAAAGAGCTGAAAAAGAAATTCAAGACGGCTTTTATGTGAATTTAGGAATTGGTATGCCAACATTAGTTGCGAACTATATCTCTGATAATAAAACTGTAATCTTACAATCAGAAAATGGCTTATTGGGAATAGGGCCTTATCCAACGGCCGAGAAGGTAGACCCAGATTTGATTAATGCAGGCAAAGAAACGGTAACAGAAATCAAAGGAGCCTCTTATTTTGATAGTGCGGAATCGTTTGCAATGATCCGTGGAGGTCACATTGATTTAGCGATTTTAGGAGCAATGGAAGTTTCTAAGAATGGTGATCTAGCAAACTGGATGATCCCTGGGAAGCTCGTAAAGGGAATGGGCGGAGCGATGGATTTGGTTCATGGTGCGAAACGAATTGTTGTTATTATGGACCATGTGAATAAACACGGTGAATCCAAAATCCTTAACAAATGTACACTGCCATTAACAGGAAAACAAGTGGTCAATCGTATCATAACAGATCGAGCTGTCCTTGACGTAACCCCTGAGGGTCTAAAGCTAATCGAAGTCGCTGAAGGTTTTACAGTCGAAGAAATCCAGGCTTGTACAGAACCAGAATTACTGATTGCTGAAGAACTTCAGAAAATATAATTCTAGTTTTTAATTAAATTATAGATAGCCAATAAGCAGGATAAATTGGCTAATGAAGTGAATCCTTACTGTACAGTTTTAAATTGTACGGTAAGGATTTTATTTTTATCGAGGGGAAAATTATTATGCCTACAAATGAACAAATTAAACAGCTTCAAACATTAAAAACGATTGCTGAAAAACTTAATGAAGCCAACGATATGAAAACAATGCTTGAAGAGGTCATGAGTGAGTTGCTTCCGCTAATCTCTATGGATACAGGGTGGATTTTTTTAGTAGATAAGGACGGTCAATATGAGCTAGCAACAGATAAAAATCTACCTCCCGCCCTAGCAAGAGATACGAAGAGACCAATGTGTGAGGGGGTCTGTTGGTGTCTAAATAAGTATTTGGACGGGCGTTTAGAAGGTGCGGTGAATATGATTGAGTGCCAAAGGATAGAGGAGGCCATTGAAAACAATTGTGGAGAAACCAATGGGATTACTCATCACGCTACCGTCCCGTTAAAAGTAGGAAATGAAAGATTTGGCTTACTGAATGTAGCTGCAACCAATAAAACGCACTTTACAGATGAAGAATTAGCTTTACTAGAGTCAGTTGCTTTTCAAATTGGAGCTGCGATTAAGCGAATAAAATTAGCCGAGAACGAACAAAGCATGGCGTTAATTACAGAACGAAATCGTCTTGCAAGAGATCTGCATGATTCCGTAAACCAACTTCTCTTTTCTATTATCCTAACAGCTAGGGGAACTAGAGAAATGTCTAAAGATCAAGAAGTAAAAGAAATGCTATCTTACATACAGGAATTATCCCAAGAAGCTTTACATGAAATGAAAGCTCTTATTTGGCAATTACGACCTCAAGGCTTGGAAAATGGAATTGTGAGTGCACTCAAAAATTACAGTAATGTATTAGGTTTAAATGTCACAATTGAAGTTGAAGGAAATGTAGATATACCTGCTAAAATAGAAGAAACTCTTTGGAGAATAGGACAAGAAGCTCTTAATAATTGTAGGAAGCATGCAAATACGAAAGACTCCTTTATCGCTTTGAAAGTGAAAGATGACCAAGTTGTTATGAAAATTAAAGATAAAGGGTGTGGCTTTCATTATGAGCCAGGTGTGGCTCTACCATCTCTTGGATTGTTGAATATGAAAGAACGAGCTGAAATGCAAGGTGGTACATTTCACTTAGAAAGTGAAGTAGGGAAAGGTTCAACTGTTCGAATAGAAATTCCGATAAAGGAGTGAGTATGGATGTTTATAAAAGTATTAATTGCCGAAGACCACAATGTTGTTCGAAAAGGTTTGGTCTTCTTTTTAAAAACACAGAAGAATATCACGATCGTGGGAGAAGCCAAAAATGGGTTAGAGGCTATAAGGCTAGCGGAGGAGTTACAGCCCGATCTAGTTTTAATGGATGTAATAATGCCAGAAATGGATGGTATTGAAGCAACAAAGATTATTAAACAGAGATGGCCGCTAATAAAAATACTGATGCTTACAAGCATGTCAGATCAAGAGCACGTCATACCAGCGATAAGAGCAGGTGCAGACGGCTATCAGTTAAAAGACGTAGAACCTGATGAGTTAGTATGTTCTATTTATGGTGTAGTAAAGGGAGAAAGTAGACTAAACGCGAAAGTTACGTCTCATATGATGTCCTATCTAAGCGGTGAAAAAAGTGAAACTGAAACGTCCCTCTCGGAATTAACGAAGCGTGAGAGAGAAGTGTTAGCCGAAATCGCTAAAGGCAAAAGCAATAAAGAAATAGCGGCTAGCTTGTTTATCACCGAAAAAACCGTCAAAACCCATGTTTCAAACATACTAGCAAAATTAGATTTGCATGACCGGACTCAAGCAGCCCTTTACGCAGTTAAGAATGGACTCTAGTCTCTACATCTAAAGTCTGAGTTTGGACGGAAAAATGTAAGGCTATTTATTGAGTGTAAGTTCAAACTTAGCTCCGATTTAGGGAACTTCATAATCTCCTATACTAACATTAGAAGTAACAAACCAAAGGAGAGATTATGATGAAGCTACTTGTTATAAGTGGAGGCCCTAGAAGTTTCGGACGTTCAAAAATTGTTGCAAATTTTATTGCAAATAAATATGGTATAGAGTTAATTGATTTAAGTAACAGTCTGATCCCATTATATGATGGAACTATCGAACAAAATGAATTAGATGCCGTTCAATTGTGGCGGGAGAAAGTTAAAGCAGCTAATGGTGTACTAGTGATTAGTCCGGAGTATCATAATGGGATGAGTGGTGTTTTGAAAAATGCACTCGACTTTTTAGGGAGTGACCAATTTTCCAATAAACCTGTGAGCTTGGTAGCGGTGGCAGGTGGAGGAAAAGGTGGAATTAACGCTTTAAATAACATGAGAATTGTGTTGCGTGGACTTTATGCTAACGTCTTACCTAAGCAGCTTGTGTTAGATCCAGATCACTTTCAAATGGAACGAAAAAAAGTAACAGATCCAGCTGCTCAATCTATCGATGAATTGGTGAAACAAGTAAGTCTTTACGTAAGAGCTTGGGAACACGTGAAAGCAGAGGAAGCTGTGTCATGAAGAGTTTGAGACATGATACTAGACTGCATAAGTTGCTTTTAGCCAATACGTTTTCTTCAATGGGATCAGGAATAACCATGATAGCTATTCCTTGGTTGTTCTTGACTAAAGAAGGTGGAGGTATTCTATTAGGTTATATGACGTTACTTTCAACAATCCTTATGTTTGTGGTCACCCCTTATGTCGGAGTGATCATAGATCAACTTTCACGGAAAAAACTATTAATAATTGGGGAATTACTAGGTTTTAGCGTGATCAGTTTTTTTATCATCCTTGGTTTTATGGGGGTGGAATATCAGACATGGCATTTAAGTGTACTACTTATTTCAGGTGGCTTTTACTATAATCTCTTTTATCCAACGATCTTTGCTTTTAATCAGGAGATTTTTGATAAATCACAGTATAAGGCTCTAAATGGAATTATGGAGGTTCAAGGTCAGTTAGCGGCTGTGCTAGCAGGGGGAATTGCCGCTTTCCTGTTGCCACTCATTAATTTTAAGTGGATCCTGGTGCTTGATGCAGCAACGTATTTGATAGCAATTGGGTTATTTTTAACTATTCCTTACAAAAAAAAGGTAAGCTTTGCAAGAGTAACAGAGTCATTTTTTTTCAAATTAACTGAAGGGTACCGCTTTATGAAACAGCAGCCAAGATTGTTTTTCTTTCTTCTAGCATCATTTATACCATTTATCGTGGTCATGGTGACGAATTATGTATTTCCGATCTATATTGACACAATTCTAGCTGCAGATGTGTCAGTTTACGGAATGAAGAGTATGGTATATGGGATTGGAGCAGCTCTTGCAGGACTCATTTTGCCGATTTTGCTAACAAGAATTGGTAATGAACGAGCAATTGTTTGGTTAATGTTTGTTTTTATGATTGCAGTTGTAGGCTATATCTTCTTCCAACATGTGTTGATTTTTTATCTATTAACAGTTATCTTTGCCTTTGGCGCTGCAGGAACGAGGGTGGCGAGAAATTCACTGATGATGGAAGTCGTTCCAAACGATAAAATGGGTCGAGTAGACAGTCTGTTTCGTGTCATAGGCTTAAGTATTAGAATGGTTTTGCTAGCTACGTTTACCCAAATAATAGCTAACGCAAATATTATGGTATCTTTTCATATTTTGAGTGTCATGCTAGTAGGGTCACTAATTACGATTTTATTAACTTATAAAGTTGTAAGAGTAAGGGTCATTAATGAGTACCAAGCAAAAGCTCTTTAAACTCCTAGCCGTAGCAATCTGCTACGGCTTAAATAGGTAGTGACAAATTTGAATGTAATTAGAAAGGAAAGATAATGACATACTTTTCGGTTAAATTTCTGAAGATCATTTTATACTTACTCGTCATGTTACTTCTTTTTGAAGGCTGGCATCGTTCTAGCATGACTGAAGTATTTAGTTGGATTTTAAGGGAACCGTTCGCGTTTCTTTTTAATTTCGCAACCATTTTTACATTGTATTTCTTATTTAAAGGAACCTTTGGACGAACACGCATTGCTTTATGGCTAGTTTCCATTCTCGGGCTAATTTTTTATACCGTAAGTAGGCAAAAGCTGAATATGAAAGGTGAGCCGTTATATCCTTGGGATTTCACCTTAGGAAATGAAGCAGCAAATATCAAAGAGTATTTTGATATTTTTTCCTCTCGTACGGAAATACTTCTGCTCGTTTTATTGGGAATGTTGTGTCTCTTTGTCCCGCTTATCTTTAGTAACCACAAAGAGGCTTTAAAAAGGCGAGTATTATTAGTCATGTTTCCAATTGTTTTTGGTCTGTTTTTATTTATGTGGGAAGGGAGTGACACCGTTCATTGGCACAAAAGTATTAGCTATCAAAAAAATGGAGTTCTTATAGGAGTTATTTCTGCTGCAAAGGAAATGAAGCCAAAACCCCCAGAAAACTATTCTACAGAGGTATTACATGAACTACATGACAGGTACAAGCCTGTAGAGATGAAAACTGATGTAAAACCTAATCTTATATTTGTGATGAACGAAGCTTTCTGGGATCCGACAAGGCTAGAAAATCTTATGTTTAATGAAGATCCCCTTCCATTTTTCAGACAACTATATGAAACAGAAACTTCTGGAGAGTTATTAGTACCTGTCTTAGGTGGAAGTACGGCTAATACTGAATTTGAAGTTTTGACAGGTAACAGTATGAACTTCTTGCCACAAGGATCGTTAGCCTATGCCCAATTTATTAAGAAGAGTCACCCATCTCTTGCATCAATTCTCCAAGATCAAGGGTACCGAACCATTGCGATCCATACCTACCTGGACTGGTTTTATCAAAGAGATTTTGTTTATCAACAGTTTGGCTTCGATCAATTTATTAGCTCTAAGGATTTTGAAGACCCTAAGCTTCGACGAGGATTTATTGCAGATAATGAAATGTCCCAGAGAATTATCGCTGAGCATCAGCAATCCGATAATCCATTGTTCATTTTTGCTGTTACGATGCAAAATCACAGTCCCTTTAACCTAAATCACTATGATGAAGATCGAATTACTGTTAATGGACCACTTTCAGACCCGCTGAAACAAAAGGTTAACACCTATAGTACTGGAGTTAAGGATGCAGACGATTCTTTGAAAATGTTAGTAGAATATTTTAATGAAGTTGATGAACCGACAGTGATCGTGTATTTCGGTGATCATCTTCCGTTGCTAGGTGAGGTTTACTCAGACACTCAATATATACATGATCAAAATCTTACTCATTGGTCCAAAGAAGAATACGTAAAGATGTATACTGTACCTTTTGTTGTTTGGGATAACTTTCATGAGGCGAAAGAGCAAGGACTGTATATGAACTCTTCATTTTTAGGGGCTTATACTTTGGAACGATATGGGTTACCGCAAACAAGTTTAATGAAGTTCTTAAATGACATTATAAGAGAAGATCAGCCAATTTTTTCAGTGAACAACGAAGCTAGTATGATAAGTAACCCTTACCGAGAAACATATGAATTATTTCAATATCACCAGCTATTCGGTGAATAGGATAGTAAATACCACATTGAACCGTGTGGTATTTTTTTTTCGTCTTTTTTCTCAGCTGTCGTGAATATAATTTTATGAAAGTGAAGCAGTGAACGGAGGGGCAAATAGTGAAGAACATTGGAAAAAGTGTCATCCGTAAAGAAGCAAATGATAAAGTGACTGGAAAAGCGAAATATACAGCTGATTTTCATTCACCTTCCATGCTCCATGGGAGATTAGTGATTAGTAAGTACGGCCATGCCAAAATATCTGCCATCAATACTGAAGATGCATGGGCAATACCAGGTGTGCGAGCAATCATCGTCGGAAGTCCTGGTATATTAACAGGTGAAGAAATTAAAGATCGACCACCTATTGCGGTTGGGAAGGTTCGTTATTATGGGGAAGTAGTCGCAATGGTTGTAGCGGATACTGAAGCAATCGCAAGTAAGGCAGCTAGTTTAGTCAAAGTTACCTACGAGCCTTTACCGGTGGTTCAAACACCTAGTGATGCTGTTAAAGAAGGGGCAGCTCTCATCCATGAAAAAATGCTTGAATACGAAAGGGAACCACATGTACACCCATTTCCCAATACAAATATTGTTAACCAACGAAAAATTCGAAAAGGAGATGTAGGCAGAGGTTGGAGCGAAAGTACTTATTCAGTTGAAGAGTTTTTTTCTATCCCTACATCAGACCATATCGCGATGGAACCAAGAGCTTCAATTGCAGAGATTAAGGATAGTGGAGAAATTCATATAACAACATCTTCACAAGGCCCCCATATGGTAAAAAAATTACTTAGCACCTATTTTGATATTAATGTTGGAAAAATAGTTGTTCACACTCCTCTTGTCGGAGGCGGATTTGGCGGAAAAGCTTCCGTGCAACTTGAAATATTAGCTTACATGGCTTCTAAAGAAGTTGGAGGAAGACCGGTGAAAATTGTTAATACTCGTGAAGAAGATATGGTTACATCACCATCGCGAATGGGACTTGATGCGGTAGTCAAAATAGGGTGTAATGCAGCAGGAATGTTAACCGTAGCTGAATTGACGTATTTGGTAGATACAGGTGCTTATGCTGATAAAGGAATTCACCTCAGTCGAGCCAGTTCGGTAGATTGTACGGGACCGTACCATATTGAGAATATCTGGTGCGATTCGTACGCAGTTTACACTAATCACCCTTATCCAGCACCGTTTCGAGGCTTTAGTCATACGGAAGTTCATTTTGTTTTCGAAAGGGCTATGGATATATTAGCAAAAAAAATAGGAATGGATCCGTTGGAATTTCGATATCAAAATGCGATTAAACCTGGAGATCGAACTCCTACTCAAACTCTATTAAACCACAGTAATATCGGTAATCTTCGTGAATGCATTGATCGAGTGAAGGTTTTGAGTAATTGGGAGCAAGGCCAGTGCTTGGAGGTTAATGAAAGGACTGTCCGAACAAAAGCGATTAGCTGCTTATGGAAAAATTCGACGATCCCAACAAACTCTAGTTCAGGAGTCATCCTGACTTTTAATGAAGATGGTACGGTTAATCTACTATCTGGAGTTATTGAAATTGGTACAGGTACAAAAACCGTCTTAGCTCAAATACTTGCCGAACGAATGAAAATGAGCGTTGAGGACATCCACGTGCGGATGGAAGTTGATACCCAAACGACACCGGAGCATTGGAAAACAGTAGCTAGTCGCGGAGTACTCATGGCAGGAAGAGCAGCAATTGCAGCAGCTGATGATGCTATCTGTCAAATTAAAGAGATAGCCTCCTGTGTTTTACGTGCTAGAATGGATGACCTTGAAGTGGCTAATAAAAAAGTATTTGTCAGATCAGATCCAACTGTCTCGCTAGATTTTCAAGATGTTGTCTACGGCTATACCTATCCAAATGGAAATGCCATTGGCGGACAAATTATTGCTAGAGGAAACTATGTCATGCGTCAATTAACCCATCTAGACGAAGAGACAGGCGCAGGAAAACCTGGACCAGAATGGTCTGTAGGAGCCCAAGTCATTGAGCTAGAATTTGATTGTCGTGATTTTACGTATCGAGTACTACGTGCAATTACCGTTTTAGATGCTGGAAAAGTTCTAAACTATCACGGGGCACGAGGGCAAGTGACTGGTTCTATAAGCATGGGTTTAGGCTATGCAGCTCGTGAGGGATTTATTTTTGATGAATTCGGGAAAATACTTAATCCTCGTATAAGAACTAATCGCCCCTTATATTATGGGGAAGAGCCAATAGAATATATCGTAGATTTTGTTGAGACCCCTCATCTTGACGGCCCTTTTGGTGCTAGGGGTGTTGGTGAACAAGGGTTAATTGGCATTCCCGCTGCACTTGCGAACAGTCTCTCATTGGCTGCAGGTGTTGAGTTAAACCATTTACCTTTAACACCAGAGTTAATCTGGCAAACGAAGGAGGAGAGTAAACTTGATTCCTTTTGATTTTGAGTTCTATAGACCTACATCGATGAGAGAAGCAGTAGATTTATTTCAACAGTTAGATCTAGAAGGTAAGCAACCTATGTATTTTTCAGGTGGAACTGAGATTATTACGTTAGGTAGAGTTAATCAAATTTACACAAATGCAGTTATTGATATTAAAGGAATCCCGGAATGCCAGGTAAGGCATTTCGATAATAATTTTCTTTATTTAGGGGCAGGTTCTGTCTTAGCAGATATCGAACAAGAAAATCCCTTTCCATTATTAACGGACGTGTCAAAGGAAGTAGCTGATCATACGACAAGAAGAAAAGTAACGATTGGTGGAAATATTTGTGGGAATATCCCCTACCGTGAAGCCGTACTACCGTTTCTTTTAACGGAGAGTGAAGTAATCATTTGTGGAAGTAGCGGACTAAGGTGCTGCCAAATTCAAGAGGCCTTTGATGGGAAACTACATTTAAACCGTGGTGAGTTTTTGGTCCAATTAGTTACGGAGAGAAAGTATTTGTCAACACCTTATGTAAGTATAAAAAGACGAAAGCAATGGGATACAGGTTATCCTGTTGTCACAGTAGCAGCCATTAGAGTTGGTCAAGAGATTAGAGTCGCTTTTAGCGGTTTAAGCCCGTTTCCTTTCAGATCTAAAGAATTAGAAATAGCTCTGAATGACAACTCGATTGCTGCTGAGCAAAGAGTGGAAACTGCTATCACAACCCTAACTGAACCGATTGTTAGTGACACAGAAGCTTCTGCTGAATACAAACTTTTTGTGATGAAAAATGTACTGCTAGATGTAATTACTGCATTGGAGGTGAAGTAGTGGTGCTAGTTTCTATTACCCTAGTAATTAATGGTGCAGAACGATCGACGGTTGTCCGACCCGCCGAAACATTGCTTTATGTAGTAAGGGAAAAGCTAGGTCTAACTGGTTCAAAGCCAGGCTGTTTAAATGGTGATTGTGGTGCTTGTACTGTCCTCATTGATGACCTGCCAATGAAATCCTGCTTAATGCTCGCAATTGAAGCAGTAGGTAAAAATATTACGACGATTGAGGGACTCAGTAACACGGATATACAGAAAGCCTTTGTTGAACATTTTGCCTTTCAATGTGGGTACTGCACCCCAGGCTTTGTTATGAATTGTCATTCCTTAATTCAACACCGCCCTAATGCTACAGATGATAAAGTAGAAGACTGGCTCCATTCAAATTTATGCAGGTGTACAGGATACGAAGAAATTAAGATAGCGGTGAAATCAGTTTTAAACCGAAGTGAAGGGTAATTTTCTAGTTAAGTAGCGGAGAAAGCGAATGACGTTTGCCTGATAGCTGTAAACGTAAGCCGGGGTAACATGAGGATTAAACTGAATTCTCCTAGTAAATGTAAAAGTTAGTCAAAATAACGTGAGGAGTAAACAGGATTCTCCTAGTAATTGTAAAAGTCAGTCAAAATAACGTGAGAATTAAACCGAATTCTCCTAGTAATTGTAAAAGTCAGTCAAAATAACAAGAGGATTAAACCGGATTCTCCTAGTAATTGTAAAAAACAGTCGAAATAACGTGAGGATTAAACCGGATTCTCCTAATAATTGTAAAGGTCAGTCAAAATAATGAGAGCATTAAGCGGAATTAACCTAATAAGTGAACCAAAAAAGCACATCCTATGTGCTTTTTTGGTTTGGCGGAGTAGTAAAACTTTTATAAATATGTTGTTTTTCCTAGCCGTAATCAGACTATTAAGTTATAATAACTAATTGTAATTAGTGCCATTTAAAAAAGTTATAATAAGGGGTGATTATTTGACAACAATATCTCTGGCTGTTATCGGGGCAGGGAATAGAGGTAACATCTATAGTGATTTTGCCACCCTTTTTCCAGAAAAATTTAAGGTAGTTGCTGTTGCAGAACCGAATCAAGAACGAAGAGAAGAATTTGTAAAGAAACATAAGATTGATAGAAATAAAGTCTTTGAAAGCTACGAAACACTTTTAGAAAAAGAAAAAATAAGTGATGCAGTTATTGTTACAACGCAAGATCACGATCATTATCAGCCGGTTATTAAAGCTTTAGACAAGGGTTATCACGTACTAGTTGAAAAACCAATGAGTCCCAATCTCAATGAGTGCTATGAAATGGTCCTTAAGGCTAAAGAGAAAAATCGCTTGCTTCTACTTGGCTATGTTCTTAGATATACTCCTTTTTTTCAAAAATTGAAGCAGTTACTAGCTAATGGTGTAATCGGAACTCCCCGTCATATTTCAATAGATATGAATGTTGCATATTGGCACCAGGCTCACAGCTTTGTCAGAGGAAATTGGCGGAACTCTAAGGCATCTTCTCCGATGATCTTAGCCAAATCATGCCATGACTTTGATATTATTCAGTATCTACTTGATAGTACCTGTAGAAAAATTTCTTCTTTTGGAGATCTGCTTCACTTTTCAAAAGAAAATGCTCCTATCGGTTCATCTGAACGTTGCATCGACTGTCTTGTTGAAGATGATTGCCCATACTCGGCAAAAAAAATCTATTTACAGGAGAACACGGACTGGCCAGTTAATACCATATCAACTGACCTTTCATTTGAAGGGAGACGTAAAGCACTTGAACAAGGACCTTACGGACGTTGTGTTTATCGTTGTGACAACGATGTCGTTGACCATCAAGTGGTTACGATGGAATTTGCCAATAATGCTACAGCCACTCTTACGATGAGTGGTTTTACTGAAAAACTCGAGCGCCACGTCAAAGTATTAGGGACACACGGTGAGATATATGGAGAGCTAAAGTCAAACAAATTGGTCGTAAAGCGTTTTGCCAAGGGAGAGGAAATCTATGAAGTGACTCCTTCAACTTTTGGCATGCATGCGGGTGGAGATTTTGGTTTAATGGAACAATTTTGGACCAGTTTAACAGCTAAAGAAATGAGAAATGCTGAAGACACAATTCTTAGCCACCTATATGCGCACATTGCCGAAGCATCAAGGTTAAGAGGCGAGACAATCGTTGCAACTGATTTTCTGTCACAGATAAACGGAGGTAACAGGGTTAGTAAACTTACTTCCCTATCTCGATAAATCTAAATCTCCTTAAGGAAGTATTAATAACAAGCGCGGAGATTTTCAAAATTTGTTTTTACTAGTGGTGCGCTAAAAGAATAATGGTTGAAAACTCATTACATTTGCAGAATGTAGTGAGTTTTTTTGTTGTGTTTCTCTCAACTAAGTCTCAGGTCTTAGTAAGAGATCAGTCGCTGGATCATTATGGGAATTATTAATAATGATTAAGATAGTCAGTGGATAGAAATTAGGAACGTCATAGATGAAACTTTTACAAAAACTTAATTATCCAAAATTTAACACCGGGTTATAATATAGCTGTTTGAGAAAAGAGGAGGAATAAAAAAAATGAATTTTTTACGTTTTCTTATTCAACGGAAAAAGCTAGTGAGCCTTATGGTATTGTTTATTTTTATGATTGGTATGTATGTTGCTGGGAAGCTAGACAGGGAGTTGTTTCCGTCCATATCTTTTGACGGAGCCACTATCTATGCTAACGCAGGGCAGATGTCTACATTAGATGTGGAGCAACAGGTAACAAAGCCAATCGAACAATTGTTACAAAATATTAAGGGTATTAAATCTATTTCTAGTTCGTCTTCAGTTGGTGTTAGCTCGATTATGGTAGAAGTAGATGAGGGCTCAGGGGATGAAGTTTTTAAAGAAATTGAAGTGGCTATCAAAGGTCTAGAAAATCAACTGACAGGTGTAAACCACATTTCAGCTCATCAGTTTTCAACGGATCAACCCTATGAATTCTATATGACAATTACTGATGGTGAGATGGAGGCTATGACCAGTTTTGCACAGAAGGTTCTTAAACCTCGCTTGGAAGCATTACCGGAGGTTCGTGAGGTTGGCCTAGAAGGAATTGAAAAAACGAATGTTATTGTTGAGCTTAACGTTGCTAAGTTAGAACAAGTAGGGGTTTCACCTCAGCAAATAATCCAAAGTATTCAACAATTAAATGTTGATACTTCAGTAGCAACACTAGAAAAAGAAGTAGGCAAACCAATTGTTCGATGGACAACGTCAATGACAAACATCGAAGATATTAAAAATATTGATATTCTAACTCCAACTGGTGTTAACAAAATAAGAGATTTAGCCAACATCTACGAAGATAAAACGATTGCCTCGTCTATTGGTTGGAATAATGGGACAAATGAGTTTATCTTTGTTCAAATAGGTAGAGTGAAGGATGTTACACAAGTAGAAATGGCAGCTAGTGTTCGGAAGGAAATTGAGAAAATTAGAAATGAAGGTTTAGTGAATGGTTTTAGGTTTGAAGAGCTAGTTGCTCAAGCAGATTATGTAACCAACTCTATTGATGGTGTTAGTACAAATGTGGTGATTGGAGGAATAATTGCTTTACTAATCCTTATTTTATTTCTACGAAATGTCAGAGCGACAATGATTATTGGCTTATCAATCCCACTATCAATCTTATTAACGTTTATCACGATGTACTTCTTCGACTACAGTTTCAACATGTTAACGTTAATTGGTTTAGGTCTTGGGATTGGGATGATGGTAGACTCGTCTATTGTTATCTTGGAGTCTATTTACCGTAAGAAAGAAGAAGGCGGTTTGAATAACCTTGAAGCTGTATTAACTGGCGTCAAAGAAGTTGCTACAGCAGTTCTAGCTTCAATGTTAACAACTATCGTTGTTTTTGTACCTATTGGGCTTTTAGGTGGAGAGATGGGTCAATTTATGATTATTCTTTCCATGATCGTCGTTATTACATTAGTTAGTTCAGTTATTGTGGCTTTTACGTTAATTCCGACGTTAAGTGAGAATTTCCTAAAGCTGGCAATAAAGAAAGGAAATCGTGAAGGGGCAATTGTCGCTTCTTATGGGAATTTAGTTACTTGGATTACTAGGAAAAAGCGTAATCGCTACGGAATTATTGCATTGTTTTGTATAATTTTTATAGGCTCATTACTATTAATTACAAAGATACCGATGACGGTTATGCCGGACGTACTCAACCGTTATGCAGAAGTGATGGTTCAGCTTGAGAGAGGTTTAACGCCAAGTGAGCGAGAAGAAATTGCATTGAAGATACATGAAAACATATCGGTTATCGAAGATGTTGAAAGTAATTTAATTATGGATAATGTTGGAGCGTTTTATTTGCTAGTCAATATGACCCCAGAAGAAAATGCAACAATGGAACAAAGCGAAGTTAATGAAGCTATGTACCGAGCAATTCGTGAACTAGAGACGAACTATCGAATTGTAAGTGTTGGGGCAGCAGGTTTTTCGGGTCCAAGTTTTCCAGTGGCACTTGAAATTAAAGGGGAGGATTTTGAGACACTTAGTACTATTTCTGAGGATTTAATAAAAGAGTTATCAGGTATAGAAGGGTTAGTAGGTATTACTTCAACGGCCAATAATACTATAATGGAAGAGCAAATTACTTTTAAGGCAGCAGGGTTGGAGGAACATGGAGTTACCACTTCACAACTTTTTTCGCAGTTTCAAGAATGGTCGGCTCGTATTCCTGTAGGAGAGTTAAAGAATGATAGTAACTCACCGATCTTTGTAACTACAAATGTTGCAATCAATAATAAGGACCAGTTATTAAACTTGGAAATTTCGACAATCAATGGGTCAGAACCAATAGCAACTTTTATTGAGTTAAATAAAATAGAGGTCCCTACAGAAGTTACTAGAAAAGATGGTGAAAGAATCGTAACGGTCATGGCAGATATTGAAGGACGTGACTTAGGTTCAATTAATCGTGACATTGAACAGGTGTTAAATAACTATCAAGAACCAATCGGTTATTCGGTCAAAACTAGTGGTAGCTTAGCTGAGCAAAAGGAAGCACAGCAAGATATGTTAGTCATCTTAGGTATTGCGATTTTTCTAGTTTACGTAGTAATGACAGTACAGTTTAATAGCTTTATTCATCCTCTTATTGTTATGTCCATTATTCCAATGACAGTAACAGGAGCGTTATTAGGTTTACTCCTAACGCAATCAGAATTAAGTATAATGTCAGGTATGGGAATGGTGTTTTTAATAGGAATTGTCTTAAATAATGCAATTTTACTAATTGATCGTACGAAGCAGCTTAGAACAATAGGGTACGGTATAGGTGAGGCAATTGTCGAAGCCGGTAAAAATCGCATGCGTCCGATCTTTATGACAACCTTAACTACAGTAGGAGGTATGCTACCACTAGCGATCTCATCAGGGGCTGCAAGTAATTATCAGTCACCACTTGCTATTGTAATCATTTCCGGTCTACTATTTGCAACCTTAATTACCTTAGTTCTCATTCCATCTGTTTACCTATTATTCGAAGATGTAAAGAGAGGCATGTACCGTTTATTTAAACGAAAACCTGTGGTGTCAGGCGCCGAGGAAAGTTCACTTTCATCAACTAATTCAATAAAAGAACAAATATAGTCGTTTTGTCTTGCGTAATGTAGAGGATATTAAAGACGAACCCTCACTATCAGCTTTGATAGTGAGGGGTTCCTTTTATCCTAGTCTAAATACAATGCCATGACCGCCTTTTGGATACACCCATTTAATATTCTCATGTGGACAACCAATCCGACAACTACCACATTCGTGACAGCCTTCGTAACCGACATGCATACGAATATCTTCCCATTTATAGACTTCCGCTGGGCAAAAAATCGTACAAATTTTGTCGGGGCATTTTGATAAGCAAGTGTCATGATCTAAAACGTGAAGATGAGACTCGGTATCAGCATTAAATCGAACAAGATATTGTTTTTCTTCGATTGTCTGTGCTTTTGTTACTCCGCTCATTATTTCACCACCTTCATTGCTCGTAATATATCTCTAGCCATTTTCAGTTTTTCACGGTTGCTTCCAAGGTCGTTCCAAATTTTCTTTTGTTTATCCCATTTAGATGTTCCATCAACGGTAAACATTTGACTAGCAGCTCGGTTAAGCATTGGAATGTATTGCTCAAAATACTGAGGGTATTTATCAAAATGGTGAGTAGCGTCTTTGTACTTTTTCAAATCTTGACCAACAAAGCTACCCATTAACTTCATTCGATACGTATCTAGAGTTCTAACTGAATAATCACCCCTTTCTTTCGCAAGGAGAACAGTTTCAGCTGCGTATTTTCCTGAAGTCATGGCCATATTTGAACCTTCGCGGTGAATGGCGTTAACTAGTTGTGCAGCATCTCCAATGACAAGAACGCCATTATCACAGACCTTAGGCATTGAATGATACCCACCTTCTGGGATAAGGTGAGCCAGATACTCAATTGGCTCACTACCCTGGATATATGGCCTGATGATTGGATGGTTTTTCACGTACTCGAGTAGCTCATAGGGTTTGATCTTTTTCTTAATCATCCCTGAAAGTAGGGTACCAACGCCAATGCTTAAGCTGTCTTTGTTTGTGTAGAGAAACCCTGTACCCAAGATCCCTTTTGTTGCATCACCGAAGATCTCAAATGTACAACCTTGGTTCGGTTCTAAGTTAAAACGATCTTCAATGATCTTCTTATCAAGCTTTAAAATTTCCATCGTTGCTAGGGCGACTTCATCAGGTCTAAATTCCTTGTGAAATCCAAGTGACTTTGCTAGCAACGAGTTAACACCGTCTGCTAAGACAACGACATCGGCGAAAATTTCACCGGCTTCACGATCTGTTTTTACACCGATTACTTTGCCGTTTTCAACAATACATTCTAATACAACCGTCTCATTAATGAGGAGTGCCCCTTGTTTTACGGCTTGATCCGCAAACCATTGATCAAATTTTGCGCGTAAGACAGTAAAGTTGTTATAAGGTTCTTCTGCCCATTCTAACCCTTTGTAACTAAAGGTGGATGCTGATTGCTTATCCAACATCATGAAACGTTGCTCAACAACAGGTCGTTCTAAAGGAGCTTCTTTATAAAACTCCGGGATTATGTCCTCCATCATCTTGCGGTATAGAACACCACCCATAACGTTTTTTGACCCTGGGTATTCGCCTCGTTCAATTAAGACTACATTTAATCCAGATTTGGCCATTTCATATGCACAAGAAATTCCTGCGGGACCTGCACCGACAACGATGCAATCAAATTTTTCAGACATGACTAACCCTCCTGTCCAAAGCTTTTTCAAATGCTTTAATTAATAATGGAACTACTTCATGAGCGTCACCGACGATACCGTAGTGACAGGTTTGAAAAATAGGAGCATCTGGATCTTTATTTATTGCTATGATTAAACCGGAGTTTTGCATGCCAACAATATGCTGAATGGCCCCGGAAATTCCTATTGCAAAATAAATTTTTGGTGTCACTGTAAGTCCTGTTTGACCAACTTGGTTTTGGTGAGGGATCCAACCAGCTTCCACGACATCACGACTGCCACCAACTGCGGCACCTATTACTTGAGCAAATTGATGAATTAATTCGAAGCCTGCTTTGCTGCCTAAGCCTTTACCTCCTGCGACAATAATATCTGCTTCATCAATGCTAGATTTTTTCGTTGTTTCTCTAACAATCTCTAAAACCTTTGTTCGTATGTCGTCTTCTTTGAGGTCGACTGTCTCCCTAACGAGTTCACCAGAACGGCCTTCTTGTGGTGTAAGGGCTTTCATTACTTTCGGTCGAACAGTGGCCATTTGTGGTCGATATTTTTTACATAAAATTGTTGCCATAATATTTCCGCCAAAGGCTGGCCGGCTTGCTAGTAGGAGGCCAGTATCTTCTTCTATATCGAGGATTGTCGTGTCTGCTGTTAATCCAGTAGGTAGGTCCGTAGCTACGGCACTTGCTAAGTCTTTTCCATTAGCGGTCGCACCGTATAAAAGAACTTCAGGCTTGTGTTTCTCACAACAATCGAACACTGCGCGCATAAACGATTCTGTTCGATAGTGATTAAATAACGGGTCATCATATACGTAGACTGTATCTGCTCCGTATTCATAAAGAGTCTGAACATACTCCTCAACACCATCACCAATTAATAAGCCGGCTAACTGTGATTTTCTTTTATCAGCAAGTTCTCTTCCGGCGCCTAATAACTCCAAAGATACTGGAGCAACTTTTCCATCTTTTATTTCAATGAACACCCATATTCCACGGTAATCTTCAAAATTCACAACATTCTTCCCCCTTCTTTCACTCAAATGCCAGGCTACTTCTTGTCAATTATTGAAATAGTTCTTTCTTCTCTAACACGATGTCTAAAAGTTGTTGTACTTGTTGATCATTTGTTCCATCTAAAATCGTTCCTCCTTGTGGTTTAGGAGGTGCCCATACCTTTGACACGATTGTAGGTGAACCTTTTAAGCCAAGTTGGGTTCGATCAATATCCTCTAGGTCGGCTACAGCCCAAATAATCGGCTTGTAACGTGCAGCCTTCATCATATTTGGTAATGGTGAATAAGGAACTTTATTAATCTCTTTTTCAACAGCAAGTAAGCAAGGAAGTGGTGATTTAATGACTTCATAGCCATCTTCTAATTTCCGATGAATGACCATATACCTTTCTTTTTCATTCACTTCAACAACTTTTTTCACCGAGGTTAATGGAGGTATATCTAGTCGCCGTGCGATCCCTGGACCGACTTGACCAGTATCACCGTCTATTGTCATCTTTCCACAAATAATTAGATCAATAGGGTGGATTTTTGAGATTTTTTCCAGGGCTTTTGTTAATGCATAGCTAGTCGCTAACGTATCTGCACCAGCAAATGCTCTGTCAGAAATCATGTAGCCTTCATCAGCCCCAATTTCTATGCATTTTTTAATGGCTTTCACCGCAGGAGGAGGGCCCATCGTTAAAACTGATACTAAACCCCCGTATCGCTTCTTTAAACGGACGGCTTCTTCTACTGCATGGGCATCGTATGGGTTTAATATTGCAGGAGCACTAGCACGGTCCATTGTGTTCGTTTTCGGATTCATCTTAATGATCTTTGTATCTGGTACTTGTTTAATACAGGCTACAATATGTAGCATTTGTTTCACTCCTTTGCTAAGACAAATTAACGATAGTCGTTATTCTATGTATATAAATGAACAAGTGAAAAAATGCGAATATTATTACTATTAAACAAGTGTTTATAACGAGTGGCTATATTGTCAGATAATTATGCGTAAAATGAGTAAGTACTCACTTGTTTCAGTGATTGATTTGAGGTAAAATAAAAGTGAGTAATCACTCATTTTGAATAATGGAGGTATATATACATGTCTTTATTAACAGTTTCTGTTGAGGGTGTTTCAAAACATTTTGGTAAACAGAAGGTTTTGGATAAGATCAATTTGAAAGTCTACAGTGGTGAAATATTTGGTTTACTTGGACCATCCGGTGCCGGCAAGACAACTCTAGTGAAAATAATTGCTGGTATTGATACAGCTAGCTGTGGAAAAACTCAAGTATTGAATGTAGCCATGCCAAATCTCGAAAACCTAAAGAAAGTCGGCTATATGGCTCAATCAGACGCTCTGTACAGTGAACTTACAGCCTATGAGAATCTAGATTTTTTTGCAACCATCTATGGATTAAAGGGTACTAAAAAGAAAGAAAAAATCTTCGAAGTTATGAAACTCGTAAATTTAGTCAAAGACATAACAAAGCCAGTGAACCAATTCTCGGGAGGAATGAAGCGACGACTATCGTTAGCGGTTTCTTTATTACACAACCCAGATGTGTTAATTCTCGATGAACCAACTGTTGGAATTGATCCTGTGTTGCGTCAAGCAATCTGGGAGGAGCTTAGAAGAATAAGTGAAAGCGGAACAACAATTATTGTTACTACCCATGTCATGGACGAAGCAGAAAGATGTGATCGTCTGGCATTACTTCGGGATGGAACGGTCATAGCAACGGGAACGACTTCCGAACTAAAAAAGGAGACTAATTCAGAGACAATTGAAGAGGTATTTCTCGTGCTAGGGGGGAGTAAACAATGAGAATTCAAGCAATCGTTAGTAGGATCATACGTCAGTTTTTTAGAGATAAACGTACATTGGCAATGATTATTGTTGCGCCTATATTTATCCTATGGTTGACCTCTTTAGTATTTTCAGGGGGAAACATAGAACCTAACATTGGAATTGTAGATGGAAATGAGATACTAGTTACTAAGATTGATCATGTAAAATTTTTTTCTGACGAAGAAAAGGCTATCAGTGCTCTTGTGAGGAAGGACATTCATGGATATGTCAACTTGGGTGAAGTTCCACCAAAGATTATCGTGGAAGGAAGCGATCCTACTATAAATCAAGCCGTTATACAAATCGCTCAGAAACTTCATTCGCCAAATCTAGGTATAGATCAGTTTGAGGTAAATTATTATTATGGAAACAAGCATATGTCAGTGTTTGATAATATTGGTCCATTTTTAATTGGATTTTTTGTTTTTTTCTTTGTCTTTATTATCGCTGGTGTATCTTTTCTTAGGGAAAGAACCAGTGGAACCTTAGAGAAATTATTATCTACACCGTTAAAAAGGTGGGAGATTGTCGTAGGATATGTTTTAGGGTTCGGATTATTTACCTCTCTTCAAACAGTTATCATTGTATATGTCTCAATTGAATTACTAGGTATGGTAATGGCAGGATCTATTTGGCTTGTTATGTTAGTGACACTAGTGTTATCAATTACAGCTCTTACACTAGGAACATTACTATCAGCTTTTGCAAGAAATGAGCTTCAAATGATACAGTTTATTCCGATTGTAATCATTCCACAAGTTTTCTTCTCGGGGTTATTTTCAATAGAAGGTCTAGCTACGTGGATACAATCTTTAAGTGTGATTATGCCACTAAGTTACGGTGGAGAGGCTATGCGTGATATTATGATTCGTGGTAAAGGAATTGAGGATATCTTTGTGAATATAGTAGTCTTGCTCTCTTTTTCTATACTTTTTATGATATTAAATAATCTAGCATTAAAAAAACACCGTAAAATTTAGCTATAGTCCAAGTTTGTCTGATAATTCGTAAAGGTTTATAATAATAGTACTCTTCTGTCGATAAAGGAGCTATTATGATGACTCAAAATAATTCGTTAAAAGAATTGTTGCGATTAAATACAAACGATGAAAAATATAGTGAAAAACAATTAAAAATTTTAGAAGCGGCAATCGAAACTTTTTCTGAAAAAGGATATGCAGCATCTTCCACAAATGAGATTGCTAAAAAAGCAGGCGTAGCAGAGGGAACTATTTTTCGTCATTACAAAACAAAAAAAGAGTTACTACTCTCAATTGTCACCCCTCTTATGACAAAATTGTTGGGGCCGTTTGTAGCAAAGGATTTTGCAAAGGAGATCTTTGAGGTCAACTATGATAATTTCGAGCAATTTATTCGTAATTTAGCGTTTAACCGCTATGAATTTGTAAAAAATCATAGTTCTGTTGTGAAAATATTAATTCAAGAAATTTCATTCCATGACGAATTAAAAGAACCTTATATTAAACTTTTTCAGGAACATATCTTTGAAAAATTTAAAGCAACGATTATTAAGTTTCAAGAAGCTAAAGAAATTGTCAATTGGCCTCCTGAGACGATTATACGTTTGATTATCAATACAATTGCGGGGACGCTTCTTTCAATGTTTTTACTTCGTCCAGAAGCGAACTGGCGATACGAAGAAGAGATGGAGCTTACAATAAGTTTTCTAGTGAACGGGCTAAAGTTGAAGTAGATTTTGTATTGGAACCTTACTGTTTTAATTAAATAGTAAGGTTCTTTTGTTTCTTCTAGACCAATTCTTAAATTCATACTAAATTCACATACTTGTTGTATACTAATTTTGAATTTTGTTTAAGACAGAATGGAGATGTAGATATGTCATATAGAATTCTTGTTGTTGAAGATGATGTGTATATTCAAGAATTAATTCAAGAATTTTTACAAGCACAAAATTATCAAGTGGATGTTACAGATGACGGCTTGGAGGCATGGAGATTACTAGCTTCGAACGAAAGAAAATACGACTTAGTGCTATTAGATGTGATGCTGCCTAACCTGGATGGATTTTCGTTATGTAAGATGATCAGGCAGAAATCAGCTTTACCGGTAATTATCTTAACAGCTTTAAGTGAGGAGAAAGATCAGCTAAAGGCATTTGAGTTAGAAGCTGATGATTTTATTACAAAACCATTTTCTTTTAATGTTCTCGTAAGACGAGTAGAAGCAGTATTGAGAAGGTCAGCAACACAGCCTACCCCAACAAGTGACTTAGAATTCGGTAGATTAAGAGTGGATGTGAAAGGTTATAAAGTATATGTCGATGATGAACTTGTAGATTTAACTGTCAAGGAATTTGAAATCCTTCATCTATTTATAGAAAACACAGGTAGAGTACTCACTAGGGATGTCCTATTAGAAAAAATATGGGGCTATGATTATTTTGGCGATAATCGAATAGTTGATGCACATATCAAAAACATTCGAAAAAAATTAGGGGTACCTTACATTAAAACGGTTAAAGGATTAGGTTATTCTCTAGAAAGGGATCATCATGAAGAAAAAAGGGATCACGCTTAAGATTTTCTATATTACAAGTGCCTTGCTAGTGGTTTCAGCATTAATCATATATCTGACACTCTATTTTCTTCTTCCTAATTTTTATTATAGCTATAAAAAATCTACATTAATTGAGGGTGTTACTAGCTTAGTTGAAGTCATTGAGGAAAGTCCCCTTGAAGAAGTTGAATATCATTTAAATGAATTTGTTGAAACGTATAACGTTCGTTTGATTATTCAAAATCAATTTGGTTATGTGATTTATTTCCCTATGGATCGCTTTATTCGAGAAGATCCAAGTCGAGGAAGAGTCCAATTTCCAGGAAGAAGTCAGCTAGATCGAAGGATATTAGAAGATATGTGGCAAAATCCTAACATGATTACACTGTCTCAGCCAATTAACCTACAAGAAGACCCCCAACAATATGTACTAACTGTAGCCGCACCTCTACAACCAATTGATGAGGCTTCAAAGGTAATTCTGATGTTTTTTCCTTATATGTTAATTATTATTGCGATTATTTCTGTCATAGGTGCTTACTTCTATTCTAACTTAATTTCCAAACCATTGTTGAAATTAAATAACATAGCTAAAAAGATGGCCCATTTAGACTTTTCTTCTAAATCTCCAATTACGACAAATGACGAATTAGGAGAACTATCAAAAAGTCTAAATACGTTGTCAGTAAACTTACAAACTAATATGGATGATCTAAAGCAAGCGAACAATAAACTAAAGAATGACATCCAAATAGAGAGAGAGCAAGAACAAAAACGCCGTGAGTTTATTGCGACAATTTCTCATGAATTAAAGACGCCGTTAACAGCCGTTTCAGGACAATTAGAGGGAATGATCTATGAAATAGGCAGCTACAAGGACCGAGATAAATACTTAAGGCAATCATATTCAATCCTAAATGAAATGGAAAAGTTAGTTCTTGAGATTTTGGATGTTTCGCAATTAGAAAGCTCTTATTTTACGCCGAATGTACAAACAATAAACTTATCTACTTTAGTTCAAAACGCAGTTATTCAAACACAATATTTCCTAGAACAAAAGCAATTGAAAATTCGTGTTTCGGTTGAACCAAATGTATCTATAATAGGAGATGAAAAACTGATAGCAAAAGCAATCGCAAACATCTTCAGTAATGCCGTTAAGTATACAAGTACAGGGGAATGCGTAGATATCCAATTGTTTAGTAGAAGTAATGAGACTGTTCTTAAGGTTTTAAACAGTGGGGCATTTATCGAAGAAGACCAGCTTAATAAAGTCTTTGAGCCCTTTTACCGAATTGAAAAATCGAGAAACCGAAAGACTGGTGGTAGTGGGCTAGGTCTCTATATTGTAAAACGAATTTTAGACATGCATAAGGTCATTTATTCCATCGAAAATGATCCTGAAGGTGTTTTATTTACAATGATTTTTACGAATAATAATGAACACTAGGGATTTCATTGACCTAGTGTTTTCTCTTTTTAAATTCATGGTCCATTCATGTTAAATTCATATAGACAACCTATAATTACGGTATGGATTATTAATATGGAAAGGAGTTATGACGTAGGCCACCACTTTTTTACAGAAAGGTTGAGAATACATGAGGATAATGAAAAATATACTAATGGCACTTTTAATTATGTTAGTTTTTACTGGCTGTAGTTCAGAAGAAGAAAATACTAGTGCTGATCTTGCGACGTTTGAGTTTCAACCTGTTGATAGAACCAATCTTCCAGATGACAAAATTGTGGCTACTTTCACAGGTGGAGAGATTACTGGGAGAGAATTTGCTAATTTCTTAGCAGTACAAGCTTTTATCAACCCGTCAGCCCCGATAAATGATGAAGAGTATCGCTTACAGATAATTAATGACTTAATTGTTGAAAAAAGCACTGCTAATGAAGTCAAGGATACGGAGTGGGCATATCAGCAACTTGATATCGTTTGGAATCAAATATTGCTACAGTATGATGAAGAGACTATTATGAATGCCTATGAGACATTGGGTATTAATGAAGACGTGGTAAAAGAAGCGTTAGTTGCACTATTAAATATTGAAACATATTTCCGCGAACAAATTACCGAAGAAGAGTTGAATGATTTGTACGAAGAAGTAATTGAGGAATTTACAACAGCGACATTTTCTCATATTCTAATAGCTATTAATGAAGTTGAGACAAACGAGGAATTTGAGCTGCGCTCAACGGATGAAGCCTTTGAAATAGCGAACGAGTTATATTCTCAAATTATTGCAGGCGCAGACTTAGGTGCACTTGCTATCGAACACTCCGATGACTTAGGTAGTAGTGAAAATAATGGGCGGTACGAAAATATTACAATTTCTGGCTTGGTTCCAGAATTTCAGCAAGCTTTACTCGACCTAGAGAAAAATATCGTTAGTGAACCGGTTAAGACGGATTATGGATATCATCTAATTCGAGTTGAAGAACGTCACGTAACTCCTCTTAATGAAGTTAAAGATGTATTATTAGCAGAATTAACCTATGAAAAATATGTAGATTACTATTTAGATGTTCTGCCAGAGTATATTATTGAAATAAATTTATAAATTAACCCTAAAAAGGCGTGAGATTTAGGATATAAATCTCACGTATTTATTTTTACACTAAAAGAGGCAAGCGGATAACAAAGGTTGTTAACTCCTCATTAGAGCGACAAGAAATATCCCCTCGGTGTTTTTCAATAATTTTTCTACAGACAAATAAGCCAATTCCTGTACCTAATTCCTTGGTTGTGTAGAATGGTTCAAAAATAATTTCTCTAGTTTCGTCAGGAATTATTGGCCCATTATTCGAGATCTCAATAATAACATAATTTCCTTCAGTAAAGGTTTCAACGTATATTTCTCTAGGTTTCTCTTTTTTCGTAATAGCATCAATAGAATTCATTAAAATATTTAAAAAGACTTGCTTTAATTCATTCTTATTGGCAACTGTCTTAGCTTCTTGCCCAAAACTAGTTATTACATTGACATCTATATCAACAATACTTGGATAAAGGAACTTGATAATTTCCTCCAATAACTGTCGAATAGCTACAACCTCTTTACGCTGTTCTTGAGCGCCTTCGTTTTTCGAGGTATGAAGAAATTGAGTAATCCGAAACTTTAATTGGTCTAATTCATGATCAATAATATCTAAATACTTTAAATTTGGATAATCTGTTTTTAGTAGTTTAATAAACCCAATTACTGCTGTAAGGGGGTTTCGAAATTCATGAACGAAGCTAGATGACATTTGTCCTAATAATGTAAGCTTCACTTTATGTGTTTCATTAAGGAGGATATTTTTCTCTTCAATTTCTAGTTCCTTTAGAACACTATATTTCTTAACAGCATGATAACAAAATAGATCGAACGTTTTGTTTACAACATCTATTGCCGCATGAAGATGTTCGGGCTTGCTCCCTGATAAGAAGATATGCCTAGTGACAATTGATCTTCCTAAGTTGACGTTATGAACAAAGTCACTAATATTAACATTCGCTTCAACCCGTTCTTTAGCAACCTTATAAGCTAGCAGCATAATTTCTTCTTCTGTTATAAGGTTTTGCAAGGAACTTTTTGTTAATAGATACATTTGAAGCCCATTTTCTTTAACCTTGTCCTTGTGTATATCATTTTGGTGCAGTGTAATGCTCTGCCACCACTCTTCTAGAAAATCAGCTTCACTTCTGTTTAAAAATTGCAAAATATCATGATAGATTGAGACAGAGTTCATTTTTTTCGCTTCACCACTTTCAATATAAGAAAAAACCTATCTATAGTATTAATTCTACAATAAGTAAGACGTTCCTTTATAAATATTTTTTAGTTTTAGGAAAAATGTAGTTTGTAGAGGAACAATATAGAATATTGTATCTTTTTGCGGTAAAATTTAAATAGTTAAAATTAACTAATGTTTCAGATATGTTTATAAAGAGGTGGACAAATGAACGATCAACTCTTATTTCACCATACACTACACCATTCTCCAATAGGGATGGCTGTTTTAAATTTAGAAGGGCAAATCCTCCAAGCTAATGATGTTTTATGTAAGATGGTTGGTTATACGGAAAAAGAGTTATTTTTGCTTTCTTCCGACACAATCACTCATCCTGGCGACCTTTACTTAGATACATACTATCTTGGAAAATTTTTAAATGAGGATATAAATGAATGCCAATTTCAGAAACGGTTATTTCATAAAAACGGACAGATGATTAACGTATTAATAAATGTTTCATTAGTCCGTAATGAAAAACAACAACCATTTCTCTTCGTATCTCAGATACAGGATATAACGAAGCAACTTAAAAATGAAGAGATTCGAAGAATTACCGAAAGTCGTCTAAATCACTTTTTAGATAGTATTTCAGATGCTTTCTTGGCAGTTGATCATCAATGTCGTTATACATACATTAATAAAGAAGCAGAAAGATTTCTGAATTGTCCCCGGGAAGAGATGATTGGGAAGGTTATGTGGGAGTTTTTCCCTGATGAGATTAACAGCATTTTCTATGACCAATTTTATCGAGCGCTTATTAATAAGGCCCCAGTGAAATTTGAAAAGGTTTATGCGCTAACAGAAACCTGGATTGAGGTCCGAATTTATCCATCCGATGATGGAGCGAGTATTTATTTCTCTGATATTACCGAACGGAAAAAAATTGAAAAGGAACTCCGCGATAGTGAAGAACGGTATCGAACCTTTGTTGAGTCTTCCGCAGATGCCATTCTTGTTTGTAGTTGTGATGAAAGACTAGTATTTATTAACGAGGCTGGTATAAATTTATTAGGAGTTTATCATAAAAGTGAAGTGATCGGTTTGCCAGTGGATCAATTTTTTTTACCGGAAGATTTAGCTGACTTTAAGGAAAAGTTCCGATCAATACTATTGAATTCACCGTTCCAAAATCCAATCGTTGTAAAATTATTACGACCTGACGGTAGCATAGTTGAGGTAGAGGCTACATGTGCTACTATTACCTATAATGGGCAAAAATCAATTCAATGTATTGCTCGTGATGTGACTGAACGTAATCGCCTTGATCAACATGTACGTAAATCAGAAAAACTTTCACTTGTTGGGGAATTGGCTGCCGGGGTTGCCCATGAAGTTCGTAATCCATTGACATCTATTAAGGGTTTCCTTCAGTTCACTCAAAATTTAAAGGAATATAAAGAAGAATATGTAGAAATTATGCTTCAAGAATTAGAGCGAGTTGAAACAATTATTTATGAATTTTTGACTCTAGCGAAGCCAAGTGAAACACTTGTATTCTCCGAACATGATCTTGAACTTCTTTTAACTCAAGTAGTTACCTTACAAGAAACACAAGCTATTATGAAGAATATTGAAATTAAAACAAAGTTTTCAAAGGTTCCGTTAATTAGCTGTCATCCTAATCAGCTTAAGCAAGTGTTTGTGAACATAATCCAAAATGCGATTGAAGCAACTCCAGCAAAAGGTATAGTTACTGTCCAGATCGACCTAATAAACGTGGATATGGTAGGAGTTACAGTGATTGATAATGGTTGTGGAATAGCCAAAGATCGTATATCTCGTTTGGGTGAACCTTTTTATTCTAATAAGGAAAAAGGTACAGGATTAGGATTAATGGTTAGCCACAAGATTATCGAAAATCATAAAGGCTCTATCCTTTTTCAAAGTGAAGAGGGCAAAGGTACAATCGTTAAAATTCTTTTACCATTACATCCTTGTAAAAGCAGTTGAAATTTATCAGCTGCTTTTTTATGTTAGAAAAGAATTAAAATGAACACTTTGTGGAAGGTTAATACTTACTTTCTAATAACTGGAGTTGAAGGAATGAAACAAAAATATTATGTTACATTAAATCCTCAAGAATTAGGGATAGGCCAAATTAGAGATGATTCTCAATTAGTTCAATACGAAATAGAAGTTAATGAAGCTGAATTGGCTGAAGTACAAAATTATCTTAAACACTATAGTGAAGAACTTTATGATCCACAGAATGTCATTCTCCATCCTTTTAGCTTCGAAGACGTCGATAATGATAACAAACAATCATTAAATAATCTAGAACGAATATACCAAATAGTCTATAGGTATGGTACAGAAAAAACCAAGAGGGATTTGGAAAGTATCTATCAACAAAATAATCAAAAATAAATCCTCAGAAGTGAGGATTTATTTTTTTACTGTTTTGTTCACATCATGGTTCATTTATCTGCTATTGAAAAGCTTATAATGGTAGTAGATAGAAAAGTCAGCAGCAAGAAGAGGGAGTTCATTAATATGGGGAAAACTTTATTGCTACTTATTTTTAGCATGAGTTTAGTCGCATGTTCAAGTGCAAATTCGCAAGAGAAATTGGTGCTAGATAGTTACGAAAAGGACCAGCACAGAACCTTAGAGGAAATCATTGATAACTTATTAAGTAATAAACTATTAGTTCCCATTGGGGAAGTTCCAATACAAAAAGATAATCTGATGACACCTGAAGTACTAGAGTTAGGTAAGATCTTATTTTTTGACCCGAGACTATCTGGAAATAATGAGGTGAGTTGCCAAACCTGTCATGATCCAAAATTAGGTTATGGTGATGGAAAACCAACATTTACAAGAATTGATGGTACGAACGGGTTACGTAATAGTTCTACCATAATTAATTCTGGCTATTATACAACATTGTTTTGGGACGGGCGAGCATCCTCACTTGAAGAACAGGCACTAGGGCCAATTCAAGATCCGGGAGAAATGAATCAACCATTGGATGAACTTGTTGAGAAGTTACAAGCAATTGAAGGCTATGAAGAGATATTTTTAACGGCATTTGATGATGGTATTACACTTGAGAATATTGCAACAGCATTAGCTGCTTTTCAAAGATTAATTGTTGTAAATGAAACCAGGTTTGATCAATTTTTAAAGGGCGATAGAAATGCACTTTCTCCTGAAGAAATTCGTGGTTTAGATTTGTTTGCAGGGAAAGCATTCTGTATCACTTGCCATCATGGTGAAAATCTCTCAGATAATGAATATTATAATCTAGGTTTGACAAGTGATGACAAAGGGCGGTTTGCAGTCACAGGAGAAGAGAGAGACTTAGGTAGGGTTAGAACACCTAGCCTATATGGAATTACACATACAGCTCCATATATGCGTGATGGTAGTATTGACACACTTGAGGAAGTGATTGAATTTTATAACCGTGGTGGAGATGATCATTCAAATAAGAGTATGTTTATGAAAATGTTTATGTCAGAGCTTCATTTGAGTGAACAAGAAAAGGCAGATTTACTAGCGTTTCTAGAGGTTCTTGGTGGTGAGCCTCCAATGTTTGTTCAGCCTGATCTGCCTGGATTCAAGTAGCTCATTCTAAATAAATATTTATGAACCAATCCCTTTGCAAAAGGAAAAATCCTACTTGTACTAGAATTAGTATGAAGTTAGTAAGTCATTCAAGGGGGATTAGATTGAATATTAAAAAGAAACTGTTCGTAGCACTTGGAATTATTGGTATTGGCTGTATAGTATTAATTGGCTATTCTGCTTTAAGGTTTTCCCCGGAATATATGCTAAGAATAATTAAGTATGGAAATTCAGATATCAATGATTATGGAATTTTTCCTGCTAGAAAAATTAACAAGGCTGAAGAACCATTTTATTATCGGAAAACAGAACAGATTAATGGTGATGAATTTGTTATCTCTTATCAGTATGGCAATCAAGAAAAAGTAGAGGCACTTAATACGTTGCTTGAGAAAAGTGGGACAACAGCGTTCATTGTCATAGCAAATGATCAGTTAGTCTACGAGGGATATTTTAACGACTATGATAGAAATTCAATTAACACGTCTTTTTCAGCAGCAAAATCATTTGTTTCACTATTAATTGGCTTGGCTATTGATGATGGATCTATACAGTCAGTTCATGAACCGATAACGAATTACATTACTGAGTTAGCTGGTACAGATTTTGAACTCATAACAATTGAAGATTTGCTTTTAATGCGATCGCCTATTTCCTATAAGGAGGGAAAATTTTGGTTTGGTGATGATGCAAAGACGTATTATATGCCTGATTTAAGAGAATTGGCAATGAAACGAACTAAGTTAGCAGAGGGTACGGATGGCAATTTTCATTATAATAATTACCATCCTCTCTTATTAGGGATTATTTTGGAACGAAGTACAGGAAAAGCTGTTGCCGCTTATATGGAAGAAAAATTGTGGAAAAGGATTGGAACGGAATACGGTGCATCCTGGAGTTTAGATAGCGAACAAACAGGGTTTGAAAAAATGGAAAGTGGCATTAATGCAAGAGCAATTGATTTTGCAAAGGTTGGCTCATTAATTCTCCAAGATGGTGTCTGGGAGGGTGAAGAAATTATTAGTAAACAATGGCTACAAAAATCAACGATTGTGGAGACCCCTTTGAACCATGAGGAGTATCAGAATTCTTTTCTAGCAGACCGAAATACCGGTTATGGTTACATGTGGTATAGTGTTTCAAATGACGAGAATTACGATGTTTATGCTCTAGGGAAGTACAGCCAGATAATCTATGTTTCTCAGAAATACAAAACAGTGGTCGTTAGAAACGGGTTTGGCAATGGTGAAGTAGACTGGTGGCCAGATGTAATCAGAAATTTAATAGAACAATTACATGTTCAATAGCAAATAAAAAGGATGCCCGTTAGGACATCCTTTTTATTTTTGTGCTTATTTGAAAGATACACCTTTAAAGTATGGAGTACCACCGAAGTCTACAAATAATCCAGTAACTCCGTTTAAACCATATACGAAGTCAGGGTGTTGTAAGTAAACCATTGGAGCTTCTTCTACAAGAATTTCAGAGATTTCTTTGTATGCTTCGTTACGTTTTGGTTGATCAGACTCACTACGAGCATAATCAAGTAACTCGTCTACACGAGAATTAGTGTAGAATGAACGGTTACCAGGTGAACCGTGTTGTGAAGAGTGGAATAAAGCATATAAACCGTAGTCAGCGTCACCAGTTACAGTAGTCCATCCAAGGATGAATAACTCATGCTCACCAGCAGCAGTTTGGTCTAAGAAAGCACCCCACTCAACGATTCTAATTTCAACAGTAATTCCGATTTGAGCTAATTGATGTTGTACTAACTCAGCGATATCCGCACGAGCTTTGTTACCTTCGTTTACGAAGATAGTTGTGCTAAATCCATTTTCAAAACCAGCTTCTGCTAATAATGCTTTAGCAGCTTCTACATCATAAGGAATTGGAGTTAAGCCTTGGTAGTTACCATTAACAGTTGGAGCTAATGGACCTACTGCAGGAACACCTTGACCATCTAAGATACCATAAACGATATCGTCTTTGTTAACAGCCATAGCGATTGCTTGACGAACTTTAATGTTATCATATGGAGCTTTGTTCATGTTAAATCCTAAGTAGTCCATACGAGTTCCGTGAATACGAACTGTATCAAGTTGAGACATTGCTTCTACACGTTGTACGTCAGGAGCACCAACAAGAACAGCGTTTGCTTCACCAGTTTCTAACATTGCAATACGAGTAGCATCTTCTGGAACAACTACAAAACTAATTGTATCAAGGTGAGCTTTTTCACCCCAGTAGTCTTCATTTCTTTCCATCTTAATTTCTGCACCACGATCCCAAGCAGTTAACTTGAATGGGCCAGTACCAATTGGGTTCTCGTCAATTGTTTTACCACCGTTTTTCTCTTCTTCAATTGAAGCTGCTGGGATAATTGAACCAGCATTATGAGCTAAGTGAGCAGGAAGTGGAGCGAACGGAAAGCTTGTTTTAATGTGAACAGTATGTGCATCAACCACTACTACTTCTGAAACCATGTTCAAAATGAATGAACGAGGAGAAGCAAGTTCAGGATCGATTAAGCGCTCGATAGATGCTTTAACATCGTTAGCTGTGAAATCAGTACCGTCATGGAATTTAACACCTTGACGTAATTTGAATTCCCAAGTTAACTCATCAAGAGCACTGAACTCTGTTGCTAATAAGCCATATACAGAACCATCTGCTGCATAATCAGTTAAACGCTCGAAAATTTGCGATGTAGCATTAGATGTAGCAGTGTCGTTCTTACCGTGTGGATCTAGAGTTGGCGCATCTGCACCTGTTACAAATACAAAGTGCCCACCAGCAGTACCTTCTTCAGTTGCCGGAGTTTCTTCAGTTTTGCCAGGATCAGTCGTTGGCTCAGTTGAAGGTGTTGCATCATTTTTGCCGCATGCTGCTAATGCTAACATTAGTGCAAGAACAAGCATAAGAAATAAATTCTTCTTTAAGTTCATGTATAAATACCCCCTATTTTTTTATGTGTTTTGCAACACGGTTTTGCTCGTGTTAACCACGATTAATTTTTATATTAGTCTAAAAATTTAAAATTCACAAGTCCCTTTTTAAAAAAAATTAATATTTTTGTAACTTTGTAATATATCAGTAACAAAAAATGACATTTTCAAACATATATCAGCAGAAAAAGTGCTCTTTATATCATTAAATAGTCTGCAAAAAAGTATTGGTTACGAGAATTATATTTTAATAATATTTTTTTTTACTTCACACAGAGTGGAAAACATAACGATCCGTAAATCTCTATATTTATACTGTGAAATAAACTGACAAAACCTGCCTGTAGCACTTTAATGTGAAAAATTTTATAATAAAAACTATTAAAATCTATAATTAAAACTATTGTAATAATTCTATATTCTAGCTATTATAGAATAGAATTGTTAGAAATATTACAAATGTTACAAAAAGACGAAAGGATGAAAGCTATGAATCAACCATCTATACAACCTTCGACAGGCGTGCCTGTTAAAGTACACAATGCCAAAGTAGCACGTTGGTCAGCTCTATATAAGAAGCTTGCAAAAAACAAAGCTGCAATGGCAGGAGCATTTATTGTTTTTATTTTTATCGCGTTAGCAGTATTCGCTCCTTTTATTGCGCCGCATGATCCACTTGATATTCAAATGGCAAAAAAATTACAAACTCCATCAGCTGAACACTGGCTCGGAACTGATGATAAAGGTCGCGATATTCTTAGCCGTATTCTTTATGGAGCTAGAATTTCATTAACAGTAGGAATTGTATCAACAGTTATTGGGGCTTTTGTTGGTGTCATCCTAGGTATTGTTGCTGGATATTACGGTAGATGGATAGATTCATTTATTATGAGAGTTTGTGATGTTCTACTCGCTTTCCCTGGTATCTTACTAGCGTTAGCTATTGTCACTGTGTTAGGTGCAAGTACGATAAATGTTATTTTAGCGGTTGCCTTTTTCGCCATTCCATCGTTTGCTCGGATTGTTCGGGGTTCTACACTAAGTGTAAAGAAGTTAGAATATATTGATGCAATTAGAGCAATGGGTTCAAGTGATTTTAGAATTATTTTCAAACATATTCTTCCTAATATTGTTTCGCCAATTATCGTTCAAGCAACACTTTATATTGCATCTGCAATTATTACTGCTAGTGCTCTTTCATTCCTTGGGATGGGTACACAGCCACCTACACCTGAATGGGGAATGATGTTAAGTCAGGGGCGTTCATATATTGCTCAGGCACCACATTTAACGCTATTTCCTGGTCTTGTCATACTATTAGTAGTTATTGGGTTTAACTTGTTTGGCGATGGATTACGTGATGCACTTGATCCTAAATCGAAATAATAAAGGAAGGTGAACTAAATGTTGATATATATTTTACGTAGGTTACTTCAGACAATCCCTGTTATGTTCGGGGTTACATTAGCAGTTTTTCTTATGATGCACTTATTACCTGGAGACCCAGCTCAAATTATGGCAGGTGAGTCTGCAGACCCAGTACAAGTTGAGGCAATGCGGGAAAAGCTTGGTTTAAATGATCCGCTTCACACTCAGTACATTCGTTATGTAACAAATGCGGTTCAGGGTGATCTAGGAACATCAATCCGAACAAATCGTTCTGTTACAAATGAAATCTTTGATAAACGTTTTTGGATAACTGTTGAGTTAGCTCTAATCGGAACAGCTTTAGCCGTAATCATTGGATTAGTAGCAGGGATTATTTCTGCAACTAAAAAGTATACTTTCGCCGACGTTTCGATAATGATTGTTGCCTTATTTGGACTTTCGATGCCGAACTTCTGGTTAGGAATTATGTTAATTTATTTCTTCTCAGTAAATTTGGGTTGGGTTCCAGTTGCAGGATGGGGAACCTGGAAGCATATGATCTTACCTGCCATTACATTAGGGACTGGTGGAGCAGCAATTATTGCACGTATGACCCGTTCAAGTATGCTAGACGTTATTAACCAAGACTACATTCGAACTGCTTATGCAAAAGGTGTAAGCGATAAGCTAGTCATTTATAAGCATGCTCTTCGTAACGCCCTTATTCCAGTTGTAACAGTTGTAGGTTTACAATTTGGTGGACTTTTAGGGGGAGCAGTAATTACGGAAACAGTATTTGCGATTAATGGTCTTGGTCGTTTGATTATTGACTCAATTCGTGCGTACGACTTCCCGATGGTCCAAGGAACGATTTTAGTTTGTGCGGTTTTATTCGTGTTTGTTAACTTCCTTGTAGATATTACCTATCGTATCGTAAATAAGCGTATTGATTTGAATTAAGGGCGGTGAGAAACTATGACATTATCAAATGAAAAGATATTAGAAGTTAAAAATTTACGAACATCTTTCTTTACTGATGAAGGTGAAGTCAAGGCAGTTGATGGCGTAGATTTTTCCATAGAAAAAGGTAAGACAATCGGAATTGTAGGAGAATCTGGATCAGGAAAAAGTATAACGTCCCTTTCTATCCTTAGATTGTTACAAGAGCCAGTTGGAAAAATTGTAGGTGGAGAGATTATCTTTAAAGGTGAAGACTTGTTAAATAAGTCGAAAAAAGAGATGAGAGACATTCGTGGAAACTCCATTTCGATGATTTTCCAGGAGCCGATGACATCTTTAAATCCAACACTGACATGTGGTGAGCAAATCGCGGAATCCGTAAGAATTCACCAAGGCTTAAATCGAAAAGAAGCTTGGGCTAAGGCAGTTGATATGTTAGGTTTAGTCGGTATTCCTTCTCCTGAAAAACGTGCAAAACAGTATCCGTTTGAATTATCAGGCGGAATGCGTCAACGTGTAATGATTGCGATCGCTTTAGCTTGTAATCCGCAGCTATTAATTGCTGATGAGCCAACAACTGCTCTTGACGTAACAATCCAAGCACAAATTCTTGATTTAATTAAGAAATTACAAGAAGAACTTGGAACTTCACTAATGATGATTACACATGACCTTGGTGTTGTTGCTGAGATGTGCGATAACGTAGCAGTTATGTACTGTGGAAAAGTAGTAGAATATGCTGATAAGAAAACATTATTTACGAGTCCGAAACATCCTTATACTGTGGGACTTTTAAATTCAGTTCCTAAACATGATCAGGATTATGAAGGAGATCTAGCTGTAATTAAAGGGTCCGTGCCAAGTCCGTTTAATTTACCACAAGGTTGCCGATTTGCACCTCGTTGTGAGCATGCAAGAAGTATTTGTTTAACAGACTTGCCAAGTCTAGAAACTACTTCAGACGGTGACCAGGTACGATGCTGGATTTATACTGATAAATGGGATTCACAAGAGGAGGTTGCTGCTGATCATGAGTAAGAAGGTGCTATTAGAAGTTAAAAATTTAAAGCAATACTTCCCGATTAAGGGTGGCGTTTTTGGCAGAACAGTCAACCATGTAAAAGCAGTAGACGATGTCAGTTTTGAAGTTTTCGAAGGTGAAACGGTTAGTATCGTAGGTGAATCAGGGTGTGGAAAATCTACAACTGGTAGAGCTATCCTTCGCCTTGAGGAGCCAACCTCAGGAGAAATTAATTTCCAGGGCGACGACTTACTTGCGTTAAATAAAGCACAAATGAGAAAGAGACGTAAAGACCTGCAAATTATTTTTCAGGATCCATATGCGTCACTCAATCCACGACAAACAGTAAGCCAGATTTTAGAAGAGGCATTAGAAATCCAAAATGTTGTTCCTAGAAAAGAAAGACGACAAAAAATTCTGGATTTACTAGAAACAGTAGGAATTGGTGCACACCAAGTAGACCGGTTTCCACATGAATTTAGTGGTGGTCAAAGACAACGTGTAGGGATTGCTCGTGCTCTTTCCGTAGATCCGAAACTAATCATCTGTGATGAGGCTGTTTCAGCATTAGATGTATCAATTCAGGCTCAAGTATTAAATCTATTAAAGGAATTACAACGTGATTTCTCACTAACGTATTTATTTATTTCTCATGACCTTGGTGTAGTACGCCATATCTCAGATCGCATTATTGTTATGTATCTTGGTAAAATTGTTGAGATTGCTGATAAACAGTCGTTGTTTGAGAACCCGCAACATCCATACACAAAGGCATTATTATCAGCCATTCCGAGTACGAACATTTTTGAGAAGAGAGAACGTATTATTTTAAAAGGTGATGTACCTTCACCGATTAATCCACCATCTGGTTGTCGTTTTCATACTCGTTGTCCGTATGCAATTGACCGTTGTGCAACTGAGGAACCGAAATTACACTCAGTTCCTGGCAAAGGACATCAAGCTGCCTGCCATTTAATTGAAGATGGCCCAGTTGATTTCTCTTTAATACCATCAAACTATTAATCTAAAAAACCACTTTCATATGAAAGTGGTTTTTTCTATCATTATTTTAGATGAGTAGTAACTGCTTGCCAGAATTGGTCTGTTTCTTGCCCCATTCTCCACATGGACACTCCGCCAAGGTTATACTTAGATACAAGCTTCATTTTTGCAGAAATACTTCTTTCATCTTCAAACCATACGACTCTCTCTGTGCCTTGATCATCTCGATAACTGAAAAATGGTGTTTGTGTCTTTTCATCAAAGTGAACAGTCGCTTTTGTTTGAGAAAGAATAGTTTCAATTTGTCGCATTGATAAGGCCCGAATGCCTTGTCCTGTAGCAGAGTACCATTCATACCCGTAAGCTGGTAATCCAATAAGTAAGTTTTCAGAAGGTACTAATGCTGTCGCATACTTTAAAACATTTTCTACCCAATCAACACCCGATGTTGCGCCTGGAGCTGACCATGTACCTGAATTATCATAAGTCATTAATTGTAGCTTTGCATGCTGACCCAAGAAGGCATAATCGAACGTACCACTCCAAGCCCATGTTGGATTATCGGCTGTTTTAGCTGTAACTGAAACAATTACATCATAACCCTTTGGTTTGAAAAACTCTGATACTTCTTTAATAAATTGATTGAATAATTGCCGATCAGTAGCATACATGTTTTCAAAATCAATGTTTACACCATGAAAATCATTTTCTAAAACGACAGCATAGATGTTAGTAATTGTTGTTTTACGCAACTCACTGCTAGATAAGATGGTATGAGTAAGTGCAGGTTGAAAGTGATTTTGGATCGTTGCGTATGTTCTTACACTTTTTTCTTTTGCTAGTTTTAAAGCTTCTGGGGCTGCCATTGACTCAATATTTCCTTTATTATCTACTTGAAACGTAGTCACAGCTATTGAGTTTAAGTGTGTGTGATAAGACTCTAAAGAGCGATAGGAATTTAAATCAGTGCTCCAATACTTTGTGTAGTAACCTAAGATAAGAAAATCTGATTGAATAACAGGTTGCTCCGCAGGTTGTTCAGTTACTCCTGGGATAAGAAGGACTTGGCCAACGAAAATCATATCAGATGTTAGTTTATTTATGGTTTTGATTTCTTCAACTGTAGTTCCAAATGTCATTGATAGTTTCCAAAGGGTATCTCCAGATTGAACGATGTAGGTGAATAAGCTTTGTTTTGGCTCTTCCTCAATTGGGTCATTGTTTTCTGGGATTGGAGTAACTACTGGTTCTTCAACAGTAGGTTCAACAATAGGACTTACAATAGGCTCAACAGTTCGGTTGTGTTTACTGTTTTGACTGCTGTTTCCAGGCCCTTTAGCCTCTACTTCGATTGTTATTGGTAATAAGAAAAGCAAGGTAACGAGGAATGCTGTGAGTAATTTCTGTTTCATTCTAATCTCCTCCTAAGTAGTTGTGTAAATCTAGCTTTGTAATACTAGAGTACCTTAGTTCGGGAAGTATTTTAATAGGACAAGGGTATGGTTATGAGAAAGTTAATTCATAAGTCATAGGACCTATGATAAAAATACGAAAACCGTATAGGTTTCTAGTACTTTTTATATCGTTTACTAAAATAATAGGTTTATCGTGTAGGTAAATAGTCATCAATTATATTTGGTAATCGCTAAAGAAAACTAGTATATAAGAAAACATTCCTAGTTCATCTAGAAAGATAGGAGACTTAGGTGATTGCTGATCTTTATCTTACATGTGAAAATTACTATAATACCCTCTACTCCCCCATTACAAGATATTAAGTCAGAATTTTTAGGAAAGAAGGTTTATAGTCATGAGCATAAGAAATAAACTGTTACTTGGATTTGGATTGGTCTTATTACTAACCACAGTTATGGCCCTGATAATGTTCTCGTCCTTAAAATCAGTATCGAATAATTTTCAAGCGTTTACTGAACGAGATATGCACTTACTAAATTTATCGAAACAAATTCGATATGAGGATCTAGCTGTTACAGATGCTTTAAAAGGAATTATGCTTGAGCCAACAAATAAGGTTGAACGGGAAAAATATGAAGCGCTTCTTCTACAATTAGAACAAACATTTGAAGAAGTACTCCCTTTACTCGTAACAGAACGTGGCAAAGAAATATTTGCGGAATTAAGCGAATATAACGAACAACTAGCGGATCTTGAAACAGAAATGATAAAATTGGCTGGTGTAAATCGGGTACATATGACAAATATATACCAAGGAGATTATGCGAAGGTTCGTGACGTTTTTAGCAGGAATTTAAGTGAATTTGAAGCAATTCAGAACCAACGCATCGCTAGTCTAGTTATACAAAACAATGAATATATAGAGATGCGCTCGCTTATAAATATTGTTTTATTGTGTGTTAGTATTGTTATTGGAGTGTTAATTGCTTGGTTTATCTCAAGGGCTATTACTAGGCCGTTATACAATGTCTCAAACAAGTTAAAAGAGCTATCAAACAGTGAGGGGGATTTAACTGTTCGTCTCGAGGTGAAAGGCAAGGATGAGGTTGGACAGCTTTCCTTAGCATTTAATTCAATGATTGAAACAATTCAAGGATTAATTGCTCATGTTTCAGGAACGACCAAACAGGTAACTATCGCTTCAGAACAGTTGTCTGCTGGTGCTAGCGAATCAACAATAGCTGCCCAGGAGATAGCTACTGCTATTCAAGATGTTGCAGTAGGTACACAAACGCAATTACAAGGAGCTACTGACGCGACTCGTGCTGTTGAAGAAATGGCGATAGGTATACAGCGTATTGCAGAGGCATCTACGGAAGTTGCTGAATCGTCAATAAGTACTACAGAAGAAGCTGAGTCAGGCAATGAGGTCATAAATACAGCAATTCGACAAATGCAAACAATCAATGCATCAGTTAATCAATCTGTTACAGCGATCGGTGAGCTTGGTGATCGATCAAAGGAAATAAGCCAGATTATTGAGGTAATCACGAGCATTGCTTCACAAACTAATTTACTAGCCCTTAACGCAGCGATAGAAGCAGCCAGAGCTGGAGACCATGGAAAGGGATTTGCGGTTGTAGCTGATGAAGTAAGAAAGTTGGCTGAACAATCAGCTGGATCAGCCAATCAAATCTCAAAGTTAGTGGAAGAAATTCAGTCAGATACGTCAATGTCTATCAGCTCTATGGACAAAGTAAATGATGAAGTACAAACTGGATTAATGTTAGTAAATCAGGCAGGAGAAGTATTTGGCCGAATTTTAGCAGCGGTTCAAAAGGTTACCGAGCAAATTCAAGAAATTTCTGCTACGTCAGAAGAGATGTCTGCAAGTTCTCAGCAAGTTGCTGCATCTATTCAGCAAACTAGCTTAATTGCTGAGGAAGCTTCTATGAACTCTCAAAATGTCGCATCATCATCAGAAGAACAGCTTGCCCTCATGGAGGAAATTTCTTCTTCAGCTCAAACGCTAAATGGGATGGCAACTGAATTACAACAATTAGTTTCGAAATTTAAAGTATAACAAGTAGCCACTACCGACCTAGGTAGTGGCATTTAAATTTTCTGGGTGTTGCAAAGACAATATAAATACATGTCATAAATAATTACCAACATATAAAGATGTTCAAATATGTTAAAATAAAAGTTGCAACATCTTACCTTAATGAAAAAGGAGCCATTGTTTTGAAAAAAAGCAAGCTTTTATTTGGATATATATTTGTTGGTGTCATCTGGATGTTTGTCACTGATTATATTGCTGGATTATATACTCCTGTAGAATACATGATAATTGTTCAACAAGTTAAAGGGATTATTTACGTCTTACTTACTACACTGTTAATGTATTTTGTACTGACTAAAATCGAAACATTAAACACCTCAAAAGAACAAGAAGAGAAATTGACAACCTTGATTAATTCCATGGTAGATTTCGTTAATTTTAAAGATGGAGAGGGCCGTTGGATTGAAGCGAACGATTTTGGCCTTAAATTATTTCAATTAGAGGATGTTGATTACCGTGGAAAGAAGGATGCCGAACTTGCCAATTATACGGACTTTTATCGAGAAGCTTTGCTCTATTGTGGGAGATCAGATGAAGAGACGTGGAAAAACGGTAAAATTACTCGGTACGAAGAAGTAATTCCAATTCCAGATGGCTCTCAAAAATACTTTGATACCGTTAAGGTGCCACTGTTTAATGAGGACGGCTCTCGCAAAGGCTTAGTAGTTATTGGACGAGATATTACAGATAAAAAGATTGCTGAAGAGCAGTTGATGAAGAGCGAGAAGTTATCAGTTGTTGGTGAACTAGCAGCTAGTGTCGGCCATGAAATTCGTAATCCGTTAACGTCTATTAAAGGGTTTGTAAAATTACTTGAGGAAAAAGATCAAGAAAATAAATTATATTATGAAATTATGACAAACGAATTAAATCGAATAGATCATATTGCAGGAGAGTTGCTCCTTTTAGCTAAGCCACAAAAAATTAAATTTGCTACAAATAATTTAAAGAAGATCGTTACTGATATTGTTTCATTATTGGAAACACAAGCAAATATGAACAACGTTCTTATCCACTTTTCTCCTCAAAGTGAAGTATTTATTGAGTGCGAGGAAAACTTATTAAAACAACTATTCGTAAACATCATCAAAAATGCCATTGAGGCTTCAGATGAAAAAGGAAATGTTTGGGTTGACATTAGTGAAGATGGTTCAGAAAATGTGACTGTTAGCGTTAAAGACGAGGGGACTGGTATTTCTAAAGAATTCTTAAAGAGAATTGGAGAGCCTTTTTATTCTTCAAAAGAAAAAGGAACTGGTTTAGGATTAACGGTAAGTCACAAAATTGTTGAGCAACATGGTGGGAAGATCTTGTATCATAGTGAAGAAGGAGTCGGGACAACTGTAGAAATACAGTTACCTAAAGTTCGTAATCATTAGTAGCAAAAAGAGACTATTTTTTAGAAATAGTCTCTTTTTACTACTTATTTAATTTCATCAGGCTTTTGTCCAATTGCAAAATCTGGATCATCTTCAAGATTTCTATTATTCTCATTAGTAATCTTGCCACTGCGTACCTCAACCTCAGAGCTTACATCATCATTTCCAAGGGCGGCAACATCACTGTTTTGAATTCGATTTTTCTTCGCCACAACCTCACCTCCAGACAATGTTAATTTATCCCTTGGTAATGAATATTATCCTGAGGAGATTGGAGAAAATAACCCTATGACTTCAATAAATTTTTGATAACTTCATTTGTTAAATTTGGTACGACTTCAAAAGAATAGGAAAGCTCAACGCGTTCGTATTGTTTATGGGCATCAAAGCCGTAAGGACCAATATTAATAACCGGGACATTAATATCTCGAATATCTTGATAGTTAACAAATAGCTTGGAACCCCAGCACGGAGTGTTACTTGAAACTGCGTTAATTCCTTCTTCATCATCACTTAATGCAACAAAGCTCATATCTGAGATAAATGGGAAGAAGTTTCTCGTCACAATTGGATGCTCATAGCTCGGCTGAATTTTACTTACAGCAAAGTCTAAAGAGGCAATTAAATTTCTTTCTAACTCGTCTTTACCTGTTACCTCAATTCGTGGTGAATATAAAGAGGAATAAAAGACAATAATTGCAGGGCTTTTATCAGCCATCCATTTCCACGCTTCTTCTACTACCTTTGCGGAAAACATTCTAGTATCCAGGCTAGTATCTAAAAGTAATTCTTGTTTAAATTTTGCCATGTGCGCAACATAAGCATCACCATGTTTGGCTAGTAACATCTGATCCATTTCCTCATAGGTCATGACACGAGAACGCCAAGCAACTTCTAAATACGGCTGATTACTTATTTCACTAAACTGTTTGTAGCGCGCCTTAAATGCTTCTAGGGCATTGGAAAACGCAAGTTCTGCTTGCCCCTTTAATTTCTCTAATACTTCTTTTGGTGACCAAGAATGAATAAAGAAGTTAAAATACACGTAAGCTGAAAGAGCTGTTTGTACAGTATATGAAGGCTTTAAATCCATTTGCTTTAGCGAGACAGGCGGAACCGTTGTTTCCCCGAAGGCTTCATTACATAATTCAGGATTATAATTAATTTGTTTAGTCAGCTCTGCTGCAATAAAGTTTGGATCTAATCCTTCAAAACAAGAACCTACGTGTGTTTCAGATCCAGTAATAAAAAAGGAAGGAAGGAGTTTTCCTACAGTCCCCTTATAAATATAACGATTAGGATCGCCTTCATAACGTGGTGACACGAAATCAGCGTTAATCGCACCAACATACTCAAACTTATGGACATCTTTTAACTGTTTTAACAAAGGAAGTGAGGAGAGTATGCCGTGTGAACTATCTTCTTCGTCACATTCAACTACAACTACTAGGTTCCCTTCTAGTTCCTCTGGGTGTTCTGCATAATACTTTAATAGATATAAATGACTCGCTACCCCACTTTTCATATCTAGTACTCCACGTCCAAACATATATTGTTCAGATTGTAAGTGTTGTGCTACTACATTTGGTAGTTGTTCTTCTTTTAGTGCTTCTCTAAGCTCTTCCGGGAAACAGGCTTTCTCCTTCAGATGATTAAAATCGTCAATTCCAACGGTATCTAAGTGTCCCATTAAGATTACTGTTTTGTTACTTTGATTTTTTGTCCCTTTCACGAATGCTACTACGTTATACCGTTCACGATCGTCATTTAATGTTTGTTGTCTTATACAGTAATCAGGATTCGTGCGAAAATAAGGGTACGATGCAATTAGCGTGTGAATAGCTTGACTAATTTCTTTTTCCCCTTCTGTATTTACGATACTCTCAATGTTTACATGTTGGTTCGTTAAGAAATAAATCTCTTCACGGCAATTTAACATGTTATAAAACTCCTTTATAAGAAGATAAGAAACTTGAAGATTAGATTTGACTTGCTCTTACTATTATAAACGATCACAAATTAATTTTCTTCTATTAAACTAGTAGCAAGGCTCTTAATATCCATGGTTATTTATCTCATATATAGAACAGAGTTGATCGAAGACCGATAAAATTGCAACCGCTGATATTCGCAGTCACACGTTCCGCTATTTCTCCCAAAAAGGCATATTTCCCAATTTGGAGGACACAGGATCCGCTATTACCGAGAAACACGAAAAGCAAGAGTTTTCACTAGAATAAGAGATCCTATGTCCTTTAAAGTTCAAAATAGGCAAAAAATACGAAATTAGCGGAATATATGTCCTCCAAAATAAAAACTAAACAATGGAAGAGGTGTCCGCTCTCTTCCATTGTTTAGTTAAACTGAAAAAACAACATTTCCATCAATAACTGTTTGCTCTACAATTGCCGTTACATCGAAAGGATGAGCACTCCAAATGACAAAGTCAGCATCTTTGCCTTTTTCGAGAGATCCTAGGCGATCTTCTACTCCGATGTGCTTTGCCGCATTGATAGTTACGGATTTCCAAGCTGTTTCCTCTCTTAAACCGTGTTTGACCGCTTGAGCTACCGAGGTAACTAAATATTCAATTCCAACTACTGGGTGGTCCGTTGTGATTGAAAACGGTACGTCTGCTTCCTCTAGGGCAAGTAACGTATGCCAACCCTTATCGGCATTTTCAACCTTAGATCTTGATGACATTGTTGGTCCAACAGCAACCATGACATTATGTTTCTTAATATACTCTGCAATGTGATGCCCCTCAGTACAATGTTCGATGGTTACGTCAATATTAAATTCTTTTGCTAGTCGGAGCACAGTGATAATGTCGTCAGCTCGATGGGCATGAGCTCTGAGTGGTATTTCCTTCTTAAGTACTTTAGTTAAATTTTCAAGACCTAAATCACGAGGTACATCTTCTCCCAGTTCAATTTTGTTTAAGTAGTTTTGAGCTTTGATAAATTCTTGGCGGAATACAGCCGCTACACCCATTCTCGTTTTAGCAACTTTATCGCCGTGAACTCGTTTAGGGTTTTCCCCAAATGCAGCCTTCATTCCAGAAGGACTTTTTACGATCATTTCATCGACGATTTTTCCGGTTGTTTTCACTGCAACAATTTCTCCACCAATGACGTTTGCACTTCCTGGAAGTATTTGCACAGTAGTAATGCCTGAACGTCGTGCCACTTCAAAACCTTTTTCCATTGGATTAATACCATCTAAGGCACGTACAAAGGGTGTCGATGCAGAGGTAATCTCATTGAAGTCAGCACCTGCTGGGCCGACGCCCTCTTCGTGAACACCTAAATGTGTATGTACATCTATAATTCCAGGGGTAATGGTTTTGCCGATTAGACTAATTACTTCTGCTCCCTCTGGAATTGCTATATTTTTATTAATATCAAAAATCTGTTTGTCTTTCACCAGTAATACTCCATCATCAATGACTTCTCCAGTACCGACGATAATCTTCGCACCAATGTAAGCTCTCATTGTTTAACCTCCTTCAATGCATTTAATTCGAATCCCTAAATAAATCATAAAACAGAATTTAGCAATTGTAAAATTGTTAGTTAGTAGTAATTAACAATTCGTAGTTATTCATTGAAACAGTAAGTGATAAAAAGTAAAATAGATATATGTGAGTGCTAATAGTACTATATTACTAGAAAAATAGTACTTAACGAGTTGTTTTATTTGGGTTATGGTAGAAACAAACCATTAGTACCATTCAATCTAGAGTAAATACATACAACATAGTTATGGGGGTAAATAGTTTGGCAAGAATTATGATTGTAGATGATGCCGCATTTATGAGAATGACATTAAAAAATATTATTTCTCAAGCTGGTCATGAAGTTGTTGGTGAAGCTGCAAACGGTTTAGAGGCTGTTGAAACATACAAATTAACCCAACCAGAGCTTGTGACGATGGATATCACAATGCCTGAAATGGATGGGATTCAAGCATTAAAGGAAATAAAAAAAATTGATCCAAAAGCAAAGATCTTAATGTGCTCAGCGATGGGACAGCAGGGAATGGTTATCGAAGCAATACAATCAGGAGCGGCTGATTTTATCGTGAAACCATTTAATGCGGAACGAATTAATGAATCAATTGGGAAGGTTCTATCTAGATAACAGTCAAACTTCCTACAAAAATGATTAAGATTTAAGGGGTAATACAGAGTGCGTATGATTAGCATGGAGGAATATGATAGAAAAACGATGCAGCTTGCGGAGCCAATTATTGATTATCGTAAACGAGTTCTGCTCGCGGGTGGTTCAACTATTCATCCTAAGTATATGGAGAAATTAAGAGAAATTGGAATTAGAAGTTTAATAATTGAAGACGCAAAATCAGTTGGGATTACATTAGATGAAATGATCGACATGCCTACATGGATTGATGCGATAGCTACAGTCGAAAGAGCATATGAGCAGGTAAGAAGAGGCAAGGAGATTGTACTTTCTGAACTGCAACAATCTGTCAAAAAGTTAATTAATGAAGTTTCACAACGGAAAGCAATTATCTTGATCCCTACATCGTCGATTGATCAGAAATTATCAGAATATGCCCATGCTGTGAATGTTACTCTTATATCATTGCAAATTGGGAGAAGACTAAATCTAAATCAACTTCAGCTTAATAGTCTTGGTCTTGGTTGCCTTCTTCATGACATTGGAAAGGTTCTAACAACTGAAGACTCTCAACATCCTGATAAAGGTTTTCAGTATTTAAAAGCAAATCGAGAACTTTCGTTGTTAGTGTCACACATTGCCTATCAGCACCACGAAGCCTTTGATGGCTCTGGTTTCCCTAGAGGTTTAAAAGGGAATGATATTTTAGAATTTGCGCAGATTTGTAGTGTAGCCAATGATTATGAGAACATGGTATCAGAAAGTGGCATACAACCGCATGAGGCAATTGAAAGAATTATGGCCTTAGTTGAAAAGAAATATAGTCACCATGTAGTCCTTAGCTTTACAAACGGGATAATTAGTTATCCACCTGGTACTCATATACGTTTAAATAATGGGTTATTTGGGATTGTTACCAGAATTGAGAGCCATTTACACCGTCCGATAATAAAAGTTGAAGGAATTAGTGATGAAGTCGATTTAAGCGAACAATCTACGTTATTTATTGAGAAAGTTTATAATGATATAATCAGTGATCAATAACAGGATTGACTAATAAATACATAGAAGATTTTCTCTTCTATTTTATTAGTCAATCTTATTTTTTTGTTTTGCTTGTATAAGGATTGAATGTTATGAAAGTCTAAAGCTAAAGGAAACATAATAATTTTTGGACATTTTTCTTTTAAAAATATCGAAACAAGAATAGAATGAATGTTGTAGAAAAGAACTCTCACTATTTTAAAAGAAGAAATTGGGCAACTGCAACGAGAAGACGTACAAGCCATTTCATTGAACGTTTCTTTAAGATAAATATGTGTAAAATAAAACAGAGGGAGTGATATAAATGAAAATATTTAAACCAAGTTATGAATTTGAACACTTTACGGATGTTTCTTTACAATTTCTAAAAGATAACAATGTCCATGCAATATTTTCTGATCTTGATAGTACGTTAGCAGCTCATGATCAATTGGGTGATGATCAATTTACCCGTTGGCATGAAAGGCTAGAAGCTAATCAAATTAAATTAATTGTGGTATCAAATAACAGTCAAGGGAGAGTGGATCGTTTTACGAAACCTTACAATATTCCTGGCTATGGAAGATGTAATAAACCAGCCCCAAGTAAAATAAGATCGATCATGAAGGAAATTGGTGTTAAAGAGACAGATAGTATCTTCTTAGGAGATCAACTATTTACTGATGTCTTATGTGGTAAGCTTTTAAAGATGAAAACAGTCCTTGTAAAACCCTTAGGGATTGAACATGAACCATGGACAGTGCGTTGGAAAAGGGGTCTGGAGGCAAGCATAAAAAAAATGTGGTAAGGTATACTAACTAATGCAATTTACCTTTTAATGTCCCATTTAATGGAGCAAAAAAAACGGTTAGGGTGTTGATATATGATCTACATTTATAATTGTTATGGTGGAACGCATTCATCTGCGTTAGCAGCAGCATACCATTTGAATAAGCTGCCTAAAGATCGACTTCCAACAAAAGAAGAGATATTAAACATCGATATCTTTAATAAGCTTACAACTAAGGATATGGGTAGAATTATATTTCATGGGAAAGATGAAGAGGGTCACAAGGTTTACACGTTAGGGAGAGGAAAGTCAAAGGCATTGGTTCCAGCCTTAAAAGAGCTTCTTTTCTTGGTAAACGATGACCACCCTCAAACGGATAAGGTAATCTTGTCAAATGCATCTCCTACAGTTCCTATGGCTATGACTTTTGGAGGTTTATTTTCAAGACGTTTCCATATTGATTTCATTGGCATTCCCCTTCTGATTAAAGGGGCGCACCAAACGTATCATAATATCGTTTCATTGGTTGAGAAAACAAAGTCAACTGGAAGAACAACTTCTAAACAAGTGGAAATCTTAGAAAATAAACAATTAGAAGCAAACAAACTGTTCGGAGACTCTAGTTCCCATAACTAACATATGTTGTTAACACTAAGCGCACCAAGACAAAGGTGTGCTTTTTCTTAAAGGAGAAGAAATATCTTGAGTGGGAATCGGCATCTATTATTTATTCACTTTGCAGTCGTTTTATTTGGTCTTTCTGGTCTTTTTGCTAAATTTATAGCATATCCTGCCGTTTTAATTGTACTTGGAAGAGTCTTTTTTGCAGCAATATTTTTATTTTTTATTATGAAATCTATAAAGCTCTCTTTCAGTCTTACATACAAAAAAGACTTCATATTGTTTTTTTTACTAGGATTAGTTCTAGCTATTCATTGGTCTAGCTTCTTTTATTCCATTCAGGTATCAACAGTGGCAATTGGCCTAATTACATTTGCTACGTTTCCAGTCTTCTCAGTTTTTTTAGAACCAATTCTTTTAAAAGAGCGATTTCATAGAAAAAATCTGATGTTTGCTTTGATAACCTCTATTGGTGTACTGTTAATTGTTCAAGAATTCAATTTTAAAAACCACCTATTTATAGGTGTAATATGGGGACTCTTATCAGCAGTTACATTTTCAATTTTATCAATATTAAATCGTAAATTGGTAAGAGGCTATTCTAGTATTATTGTTGGATTCTATCAAAATTGTTTTGCATTTATTGTTTTAGTGCCATTTTTATTATTTGTTCCCTTTCATTATGAAGGTAAAAATATATTTCTACTAATTATTTTAGGGGTTATCTTCACCGGTGTATCACATGTTTTATTCATTGAGGGCTTAAAATCAGTAAACGTACAAACCGCTAGTATTATTGCTGTTCTTGAACCTGTATATGGTATTATAGCGGCTATCTTTTTCTTAGCAGAAATTCCAACAGTTCAAGAGGTTTTTGGGATTGTTATTATTTTGAGTATGGCTATCTATGTGACCATAAAAAATAAATAGGAAGCTGCAATAACAGCTTCCTAACTTTCTAAAAATAATCTGGAATTTGAACACTTACAATAGGAGTTTCAAAGATAATTCTCTCTCTTAATTCGTTTAAGACTGATTTTTGCTTATCATTTAACGTACTCAAGTCCCATTTCTTATGAAGTACACCATAAAGCTCACAATCTCTCAGTTTTAAAAATAGTGGGATATCTTTTAGGATATTCAAGTCAATGGCATGCTCGCTTAAATAGCCTTTCATGAAAGCTGGCAGAAATGTTTCATTAATGAAAGTTTCTTTGTCAGTTAAGCTTGAATTAAACCAAACCGAGTAATAGATTGGAATAGCAATATCACTAATGATATGGTGGTAAGAAGCATCGTCAAAATCAAAGATTGTTATAGTTTCACCATCAAAAAAGAAGTTTCCAGAGTGAATATCGGAATGTATTAAGCGATAACGTTCCGAATCCTTTGGTATGCTCTTGACGTCATTCAATATTTTCTCGACTTTCTCTTGAATAGGTAAATCATCACTAGGAATAGAAGGAGCAAATTGAAAATCAAATTCTTCTACTAAATCGGGACGTTTTACAATTTTTTCTGCTTCAACATAATTTTCGCTTAATCGATGTAACACCCCAGTTGCTTTTCCCCATGCAAAGAATAATTTTTCATTAAAACATGCATCACTAACCTTGACTGCCTTACCTTTTGCTTTTTCGAAAAGGCTAACAAAAAAGTGTGTTCCTTCTGCTTCAATTATTTCTACCAAATTTCCGCTTTCTGATGGGAATGGTCCACAGACAGGTGCATTATTAGCCTGTAGATACTGTAACCACGCTAACTCTGCTTCAACCTGCTCTTTTGTTCTGTGACTACTATGCGTAAATCGAAGAATACACTCTTCGTTGTTTTTTCTTGCAGAGAATACGTAGTTTTCGAAGCTTCCTAGTTTTTCCAAGCTATCATTGTCCAAACCAAATATTATTTTGCCATAATTAATTACATCATCACTAAAAAGAACTTCTACTTCTTTTTCCAAAATAAATCCCCTAACCTCTCTAAAGTTATTTTTATTATGTAAATATTACCATTGAACTTCTGATTTGTTTAGTAATAATTTTCGCTATCTCATCAATTTATAGCTATAATACTATTATGAGAATTTTCATTTGGGGGGATAAGTATGAGAGAATGGGAGCAAATCTTATCAGATATTAAATCTTGGGTTTATGAAGCAGGAGAAGAACAGATTAGACGCTTTAACCAGCCAATGAATTTACAATATAAGTCTGCTGAAATTGATATTGTCACAGAGGTTGATCTTTGGACAGAAAACTTCCTCGTAAATAAGATACATACAAATTATCCTGGACATCGTATCTTAACAGAAGAAAGCGGTGCTCATGATGGAAATGAAAATTACGAATGGGTCATTGATCCCATTGATGGAACGACAAACTTTGCCCATGGATTTCCTTTATTTTGTATTTCCATTGGAGTTAAATATAATGATGAGACAGTTTTGGGTGTTGTCTATGTACCAAAACTTGGTGAACTATATGAAGCTATGAAAGGCTATGGTGCTAAATTAAATGGTGAACCAATACAAGTCTCTCAAATTAAGAGATTACAACTTGCTGTTCTAGCAACAGGTTTTCCATATGACCGGGCGTCTGATCCTCAAAATAATGTAGACAACTTCGTTAATGTCGTAACCAAGGTTGCTGGGATAAGACGTACAGGTAGTGCGGCCATAGATTTATGTCAAGTTGCTTCAGGTAGATTTGATGGATACTGGGAGTTAAAACTAAAACCTTGGGATATAGAGGCAGGACTTTTGATCGTTAGTGAAGCAAAAGGACGTATTAAAAGGATAAATGGCGAAAAGGGTATCTTTGTAATTGTTGGAAATGAGTCAATCTATGAAGCGTTAGATACACTAGTAAGTGGTTAAAAGGGGGGATGACAATAAGTCATCCTCTTTATTTGTCGAAACTTCTTCTTCAATTATTGGACATGTGTAACGTAGATATGATCTAAGGATCTAATCTTTACGAAGGAGAGGAAACTATGAATGTTATAGAGCAATCCATTTATGATATTAAGTTAGAAAAAGATGATGAGCTAGGAAGAGAATTAGTGGAGATTATTAGTACGGAAAAGAAACAACATAAACGCGCAAAAGTATTGGTCCACCAAGTGATCCAGATTGACGATAGTACTTACACTGCTATCATAAATATCTTAGAAGAGTAGAGGTGAGCCTCTACCCTTCTGATTGCAAGAAAGAATTTATCTTCTTTTCTTGGGAACTAGTGGCCTTGTCCAGTCGTCTTAATTTCCGATGATACTTTCTCGTTTTCAGTAAATGCCTTGGCGAGTTATAAAAATAGAATTTCACGTAGTGCCAATTCTTCCAAAAACTAAACCATCGAATAAGGAATTTTGTGTATGAGGAACTTATAGCAAGCTTCCAATCAGAGGGAATTTTATAACGAAATTTCATCTTTGTCCTCCTAAATATCGGTTTGTAATATATATGAAGGGAAGTAAGAAATTATCATTATAGAAATAAATGTGTAGCCTTTGTGAAGTCTATTGATAGAAAGATAAAACAATAGTAAAGTAGGTTTATAAGTTAAGAAATTAAATAGAAAAAAGATATTTAGGGAGCTAAATTTTTTTATCAGAATTTGTGAATTACTTCACAAATAACTGAAAACCAAAGAGGGGGAATTTAAATGTTATTTGAGATTAGTCAATCAGCTGCAAATTTTTACAAACACGAATTTATGTTAGGAGATCATGAAGCAGTTCGCTTATTTGTTCGCGGTGCTGAAGGTTTCTTTTTAGGGGTAGAAAAAGAGATGCTAGAAGAAGAGGCTTATATTATAGAAAAAGATGGAATAAGATTTTTTATTACTGAAAACGATCAGTGGCTTTTTGATGGTAAAAAGTTAGATTTTGATCAGCTTAATGAGACAATGGTCTTATCTTAAGGCTCTTTTTCGTAAACATTGTGGCTTTTTTACCCTAAAATAATCGGAAAAATACCCTAGATGAAGATATCAGCCAATAAATTATGTAAGAAAAGAGCAATACTTACTAACTTAGTTGTGAATTCTTAGTATTTTTAAGCAACAAACTTTGCGAAAACAGCCTATCTTAAAGAGAGTAAACCCCTGGCTTTATGCCAGGGGTTTTGTTTATTTAGCTAGCTAAGCCTTGGTCTTATTTTCCAGATGTCTGTAGCGTATTCTTGAATCGTACGATCACTAGAGAATTTACCGGAGTGTGCAATATTCGTAACACTCATGCTAAGCCATTTTTTACGGTCGCGGTAGGTTTGATCCACAAGTTCATGAGCTTCCGCATAAGCATCAAAATCTTTTAAAACAAAGTACTCATCATTATTAGATAGGATTGAGTAATATATATCTTTAAACTCACTTTCTCCCCCAGGAAGGCGATCTTTCATTAGTTCATCTAAAACATTCTTTACCCGATAGTCGTTATTATAGATATCACGGGCTCGATAGGAGTTCTCAGTAGAGAGTTGCAAGACTTCGTCAGCAGTTAATCCAAAAATAAAGATATTCTCTTTTCCAACAAAATCACAAATTTCTATGTTTGCTCCATCGAGTGTTCCTAGTGTTAGGGCACCATTCATCATGAATTTCATGTTCCCTGTTCCGGAGGCTTCTTTGCTTGCTGTAGAAATTTGTTCACTAATATCAGCTGCTGGCATAATCTTTTCTGCTAATGAGACACTGTAGTTTTCTAAGAAAACTACTTTTAGCTTATCTTGAATGGTTGGATCGTTATTTACGACTGTAGCTACTGAATTGATTAGTTTAATAATTTTCTTTGCATAATGGTACCCAGGGGCTGCCTTTCCACCAAAGATAAAGGTTCTTGGGGTAATATTTACATTTGGGTTGTCAGTTAATACTTGATATAAATGAATAATGTGAAACACGTTGAGCAGTTGTCGTTTATAAGCGTGCAATCGTTTTACTTGAACATCAAAAATAGAGTCTAGATTTACTTTTATTCCATTCGTTTCGTATATATAGTTTGCAAGTCTTTCTTTATTTTCTTTCTTTACAGTAGCAATCTTTTCTTGAAAGGCTGCGTCGTTTGAATATTTTATTAAACTAGTCAATTCTTTTGGATTGTTAATCCATCTAGTCCCAATTGCCTCATTAATAGTAGAGGTTAATCTTGGATTTGCATTCAATAACCAACGACGGTGCGTAATACCATTAGTTTTGTTGTTAAACTTTTCGGGATAGAGTACGTAGAAATCTTTCATTTCTTTCTTCTTTAAAATATCTGTATGAATTTTTGCAACACCGTTAACAGAATAAGATGCTACGACAGCCAAGTGAGCCATTCGAATTTCATCATTGCCAACGATTGCTAAGGAAGAAATTTTATCCCATTGGTATGGATAACTACTCCATAGTTCACGACAATAACGTTCGTTTATTTCCTCAATAATCATATAAATTCTAGGTAATAACTGTTTTACCATAGAGACCGGCCATTTTTCCAGCGCCTCACTTAATGTTGTATGATTTGTAAAGGAAACTGTTTTCTGAGTAATGTTCCATGCTTCCTCCCAGCTGAGGTTTTCATCGTCAATTAAAATTCTCATTAATTCAGGAATAATCAAAACCGGATGCGTGTCATTAATATGGATCGCAATTTTTTCTGATAAAAGGGATAAATTATTGCCATACTCTAATTTAAATTGTTTGAAGATACTTTGCATCCCAGCAGAAACAAGGAAGTATTGTTGTTTAAGGCGGAGAATTTTTCCCTCTATCGTAGAATCATCGGGATAAAGGAAACCAGAAATATCTTCAATAGATCTTTTGTATTCGAGAAAATTATCATAATCTACTCTATTTGATGTCAGTAAATTAAAGTCTTCTCGGCAGGACTCTGCACTCCAGAGCCTTAATGTATTGACTGTGGAATTTAAGTACCCAACAACAGGAACATCGTATGGTACAGCTAAGACTGTATCAAAGTTTTTGTGATTGAAAGATAGCTTCTGGTTTTCTTCCCTCATCTCTACGTAGCCACCAAAACGTACTCCAATTGTCTGATCAGCACGACGAACTTCCCAAACATAGTCTTCTTGTAGCCAGTAGTCAGGTAATTCTGCTTGGTAACCATTTATAATCTTTTGCTCAAAAAGCCCATATTTGTAGCGAATGCCACATCCATGACCAGGAAAGTCTAAGGAAGCTAACGAATCAAGAAAGCAGGCAGCAAGGCGTCCTAAACCACCATTACCAAGACCAGCATCATGTTCTTCGTTATAGACATCTTCTAATTGAAAGTCCATTTCTGTTAATCCTTCTTTAATAATTTCAGCCAATCCAGAATTTATAATATTTGTTTGCATCAATCGTCCCATTAGAAATTCCATCGAAAAATAGTAAACTTGTTTTTCATGATTATCTTTATAGTTAGTAGTTGTTTCAATCCAATCCCTCGATACATATTCACGGATAAATTGTCCAAGTGTGACATAAACATCGTGTATAGTCGCATCGGCAATATTCTTACCGATCTGTTTTTCTAGACGATTGGTAAATTCAATTTTGAATTCTTCCTTTGAAAAGCTCATAACTTCACTCCTCATATTTTAATTCGGAAATCGTAACACTTCGATGTGAGAAATAACGTTCCAATTATTAATTATGTGAAAGAAATGAATTCAGAAGCGAACTTAAAAAAATTATTAAGTTATACTAAAAAATAAACAAATTCTTCTTTTAAAAGCTTATTGGAAGTGGTATATTTATGCTGATTAAGAGTATGATGCTTGCCATAAATATGAAGTAGGAGCAAAAATTTTACATATTTGTTGAAGTCTGACGTCATACATATTTTCTTTTTGTTTAAAAAATAAGCAAATTGGAAATTGTAAGCATGATACTTATTTAATCACTCAGAATAAAGGGGGATAAAAAAATGAAAAAGAAAAAATTTCCAATACTTATGTCGTTAGTATTGGCAACGGGAACATTATTGTCTGCTTGTGGACAAGGAGCTACTCCTGATCCAGCTCCTGCAGCACCAGAAACTACAGGTGGTGGAGATGCAGCAACTGAGGAAACAACTGACTTCTCAGTAAAAATGGTTACAGATGTTGGTGGAGTTGACGATAAATCGTTCAATGAATCAGCTTGGGAAGGTCTACAACAATTCGAAGCTGACTTCGGAGCTGAAGTAGGATACTTACAATCTGGTGACGCTGCAGACTATCAACCAAACTTAAACAGATTAGTTCGTGAAGGAAATGATCTTGTTTTTGCAATTGGATTTTTAATGGGTGATGATGTTAAAGCGGTTGCGGAGCAACAAGCTGATGCACGATTAGCAATCGTAGACATGGTTGTTACTGATGATGCAGGAAATTTCTTGGATAATGTGGCAAATATTACGTTTAGTGAACACGAAGGTTCATTCCTAGTAGGTGTTATCGCAGGTCTTACAACGAAGACAAACAAAGTTGGTTTCTTAGGCGGAGTTGAAGGCTTCCTAATTAAGAAGTTTGAAAATGGCTTCAAAGCTGGTGTAAAAGCAGTAAATCCAGATGCTGAAATTATTGTTCAATATGCGGAGTCATTTAATGATGCTGCTCGTGGCCAACAAATCTCTGGAACTATTTATGCTCAAGGCGCTGATATTATCTATCATGCTGCTGGAGGTACTGGAAACGGATTATTTACAGAAGCAAAAGAACGCAAAAGAGCTGGTGAAGATGTTTGGGCAATTGGTGTTGATAAAGACCAACATGCTGAAGGTCTCCCTGAAAATGTAACTTTAACTTCAATGATTAAGCGTGTAGATCAAGCTGTGTACCTTGTATCTGAAAGAACAATGAACGGCGATTTCCCTGGTGGTCAAATTGTTGAGTTTGGTCTAGAGCAAGAAGGTGTTGGAATTGCCCCTACAACAGAAAATGTATCTGCAGAAGCATTACAAAAAGTTGAAGAGTATAAGGGTAAAATCCTAAGTGGTGAAATTAAAGTTCCGATGAATGATGAAGAATACGCAGCTTTTATTAACCAATAAATCGTATAGGCTCTAACTTCAAAGGCTAGTTTTCTAACTAGCCTTTGCTTACTATAAAGTATTTTGCGTTAGGAGTGTTTACCTTTGGATTACGTAATAGAAATGAATAATATCCGGAAAGAGTTTCCTGGAATTGTTGCAAACGATAACATTACACTCCAGCTACGTCAAGGTGAGATTCACGCACTTCTGGGAGAAAATGGGGCTGGGAAGTCTACTTTAATGAATATCTTATTTGGACTGTACCAACCTGACCAAGGTGAGATCAAAGTCCGTGGAGAAAAGGTAGCTATCACGGATCCAAACGTAGCGAATCGTTTGGGGATAGGAATGGTACATCAGCACTTTATGCTCGTAGAAAACTTTACTGTAGCTGAAAATATCATCTTAGGCATGGAACCAACAATAGCGGGAAGAATTAATTTAAAAAAAGCAGAGAAGGATGTTTTAGAACTCTCTGAAAAATATGGTCTTAAGGTAGATCCAAGGTCTAAAATTGAAGACATTTCGGTAGGAATGCAACAACGTGTTGAAATCATAAAAACTTTATACCGTGGTGCGGAAATCTTGATTTTTGATGAACCAACAGCAGCCTTAACACCACAAGAGATTAATGAACTAATTCAAATAATGAAAGCCCTAGTCAAAGAAGGAAAGTCAATCATCCTTATTACACATAAATTAAAAGAAATTATGTCTGTTTGTGACCGCTGTACCGTTATTCGTCGTGGAAAAGGGATTGGTACTGTTGAAGTGAAAGATACGAATCCAGATGCTCTTGCAGCCATGATGGTTGGACGTGAGGTTAATTTTACAGTAGAACGAGTGAAGGCTCAGCCAAAACATGCGGTACTCGCCGTTAATGATCTAGTTGTTCGTGATGTTCGTAAAGTACCGGTTGTTAACTCATTAAATTTAGAAGTTAAGGCTGGAGAAATAGTAGGAATAGCCGGAGTAGATGGAAATGGTCAATCAGAATTAATTGAAGCGATTACTGGTCTACGAAAAATTGAGAGTGGTTCAATCACTCTTAATGGCAAAGACTTAACAAAACTAAAAACAAGAAAAGTAACTGAAGCAGGGGTTGGCCATATTCCTCAAGATCGCCATAAGCATGGGTTAGTACTAGATTTTTCAGTTGCAGAAAACATTGTGTTACAAACCTATTATCAAGAACCATACTCCAAACGTAAGATCCTAAATTTTCCGGCAATTCAAGAAAAGTCAAAGAAGCTTATTGAAGAGTATGACGTCCGAACACCTAGTGAACAAACTTTAGCTCGTGCGTTATCTGGAGGAAACCAGCAAAAAGCGATCATTGCAAGAGAAGTAGACCGTTCACCAGAACTACTAATTGCTGCACAACCTACCCGTGGATTAGATGTTGGAGCTATCGAGTTTATTCATCGGAAGTTAATTGAAGAACGTGATAAAGGACGAGCAGTGTTACTAGTCTCATTAGAATTAGATGAAGTGTTAAATGTTAGTGATCGTATTGCGGTAATTTACGAAGGGAAAATTGTAGCCATTGTTGATCCAGAGCAAACAGATGAGAAAGAATTAGGTCTTCTTATGGCTGGTGGGAAGAGTGAGAGAGTAGGTGAAATTCAATGATCCATAAGTGGTTAAACAAAGGAAAAGTAACAAATATACTTATACCTTTAATCTCGGTTTTCTTAGGGATTATTGTTGGGGCCATCATCATGCTTTTCATCGGTCAAAACCCATTTGTAGGGTATTCAGCTCTTCTATCCGGAGTCTTTGGTGACGTTTATTACTTTGGTGAAATGTTGAGAATGATGACCCCACTCATTCTAGCCGGTTTAGCAGTAGCTTTCGCGTTTCGTACTGGTTTGTTTAACATTGGTGTTGAAGGACAATTAATTGTAGGATGGCTAGCTTCAGTAGCAGTCGGTATTTTAGTTGATGCACCTGCCATTATACATTTACCTTTAGCAATTTTAGCAGGAGCCTTAGCGGGTGCTTTATGGGGATTTATCCCAGGTTTCTTAAAAGCTAGGTTCTATGTACATGAAGTCATTGTAACTATTATGATGAATTACGTGGCTCTATATGTAAGTAATTACCTTATCCGAACCTATCTATTAGCTCCTGGTGAGAGAACAGAGAGAATTTCATCATCAGCATCTCTTGCATCACCGTTTTTACAATCAATTACAGACTTTTCGCGATTGCATTATGGATTTTTTATTGCAATTTTTGCTTGCCTAATCCTATGGTTTATCTTATGGAAAACAACATTAGGCTTTGAGTTACGTGCAGTTGGTTACAATAAACATGCGTCTCAATATGCTGGCATGAATGTAAATAGAAATGTAATATTAGCAATGGTTATTTCTGGTGGGTTTGCCGGCTTGGCTGGAGCGATGGAAGGGTTAGGAACGTATGGATATATGTCTATTTTAGCAGGATTCACAGGTGTAGGGTTTAATGGGATTGCGGTTGCCTTACTTGGGGCAAATACTTCGATCGGTGTTTTTTTAGCTGCTGCATTATTTGGTGGATTAACTGTAGGAGCTCCAAATATGCAATCTCAGGCAGGTATTCCACCTGAACTAGTGAGCATTGTGATTGCGTTAATTATCTTCTTCGTAGCTTCTAGCTATTTAATAAGACTCGTTATTAACCGGCTCCAAAAGGAGGGCAAATAAATGAGTTGGATGGATATTTTAGCCTTAGTAGTTCCAGCAACTGTCTTTCTAGCAGCACCACTAATTTTTACTGCTTTGGGTGGGTTATTTAGTGAACGCTCGGGTGTTGTAAATATTGGCCTAGAAGGGCTAATGGTTATTGGAGCATTTACTGGAATTGTAACAACTTTATATTTAGAAGGTCTTGGCTTTGGGGCTTGGTCACCTTGGCTATCTCTCATTGCCGCCGTATTGGTTGGTGCATTATTTTCTCTCTTTCACGCTGTTGCCTCTATTACACTTAAGGCAGATCAGATTGTTAGTGGGGTGGCACTAAACTTTTTGGCAGTTGGTCTAACTGTCTTTATGGTACGAAATATATTTGGCAAAGGTCAAACTGATTACGTAACGTATCGGATTTCTCGAGAAAACATTCCGTTATTACAAGATCTACCGTTGTTAGGTCCACTGTTTTTCCAGAGAGTTTACTATACCTCATTTCTAGCTATTGCAGCAGCAATTGTTGCATGGTATGTTGTTTTTTACACACCGTTTGGATTGAGACTTCGTTCTGTTGGAGAGCATCCAATGGCAGCTGATACCATGGGAATTAAGGTAAATAAGATGCGTTATATCGGTGTAATGCTAAGTGGTGCATTTGCAGGGATAGGTGGTGCGGTGTTTGCCTTAACCACTGCAGGAAATTTTGCAGGGAACACGATAGCCGGTCAAGGATTTATGGCATTAGCAGCCTTAATTTTTGGTAAATGGCACCCGCTAGGTGCGCTAGGTGCCGCTTTATTTTTTGGTTTAGCACAGTCACTTAGTATTACTGGTCAAGCAATACCGTTTCTTCAAAACGTTCCACAAGTATATTTATTAATTGCTCCATATGTTTTAACAATATTGGCTTTAGCCGGTTTTGTAGGCAAAGCAGAAGCACCAAAGGCAATTGGTAAACCATATGAAAAAGGTAGTAGATAAGAAAAGCCGCCAATGGCGGTTTTTTTGTTTGTTTTTCAACAAAAATAAAAAAAATGTCGATTAGACACTAAGAATAGTTCTATTTTCTTATGCGTGAGTATTTAAATAGAGGTAAAATGAGAAATATACAATAATCTGCTACAAAAGTCATGATATTTTCTTCGGTGTATTAAATTTTGTGGTAGAGAATTGAAAATCAAATTAGACTTAGTAAAAAAAATTTTAAATGGTATCTAGCCATAAAAAACGCTCTTTTGAGGGAAAACTAATAGAAATGTCTCAAGAACAGTGATGTATAGAAAAAAGCATCTGAGTAGTTTTTAAATATTTTTCTACAAATTTCTCGCTTTTTTCTATATAATAAAACATAATATCATTAATTCCGAATAAGGTATTTAGTGGTGTAGAAGTGAGGGATAACTATGAATGCAAAACATGTTAATGCGATATGCCGAGCAACTGAGAATATACTTGTTAATCATTTTGGTGTAGAAGTTAAACCACTAAAACCACGAGTACAACAAACGGCTGTACCATCTAATCAGGTATCTGTAATATTAGGTATTAACGGACAATTAAATGGTCAAATCATATGCTCTATTGATGAACAAACCGCAAAAAACATTGTCGGCATCATGATGGGTGGAATGATCATTGAAGAGTTAGACGAAATGGGCTGGAGTGCGATTCAGGAATTTGGCAACTGGGTAGCTGGAACTACAGCAACAGAACTTTCCAAAGAAAATGTGATTATTGATGTTACCCCACCTATCATTAACGAAGGCTCTTCAAGTTTTAGATCAAATAAATTATTTATTACTGTTCCATTGGAAACCAAAATTGGTTTAATTGATGTTCATATATCTGTAAAAGAAGAAGCAGCATAAAATGTAAAAACGTATTGATTTTCGGAATGAAAATCGATACGTTTTTTTAATATATACTATGGTGAAATTTATTTTTGTAAATGAAGAGTTTGAATGGACAAAGTAGAAGGGTAATAAATTGGATAGACTGATGTTTTATGTTTACATTATTACTAAGAACAATTTTGAGATCAATCGGAAGGGAGTTCTGCTGATGAAGGAAATAGATGTTTCAAAGTACGAGAAAAAAATAGAAATTCGTAATATAACAAAAACAGATTTCCAAGATATATTGCAGCTTCAACAGATATGTTTTCCAAATATGGATCCTTGGAAACTCGATCAGCTTGAAAGTCATTTAGACATCTTTCCAGAAGGTCAATTTTGTGTGGAATACGAAGGGAAGATAATTGGTTCATGCTCAAGTTTAATCGTAAATTTTGACGAATATGATGATCAGCACACGTGGGATGAAATTACGGACAATGGATATATCACAAACCATGATCCTGAGGGATATAATCTATATGGGATGGAAGTAATGGTTCATCCTGAGTTTCGCAGAATGAAAATTGGCAAAAGATTGTATGAGGCAAGAAAAGATTTAGCAAGAAACTTAAATCTTAAGAGTATCATTATTGGTGGTCGAATACCTAATTATTATAAACATTCAGACACATTAACTCCTAGACAATATGTTGAAGAAGTTACCCATCATAATATCTATGATCCAGTGTTAACGTTTCAGGTGATGAATGGATTTACTCTAAAGAGAATAAACAAAAATTACTTAGAAGATGACACAGCTTCGATGAAATATGCCACCTTAATGGAATGGAACAATGTTGATTATCAACCGAAATCAAAACGTCATTTTAAAACATCGTTCCCCGTCCGTGTTTGCGCTATTCAGTATATGATGAAAAAAATAGACGCGTTTACTGACTTTGCAAAGCAGTGTGAGTTTTACGTGGATGTGGCTTCAAGCTATCAATCTGATTTTGCCGTATTTCCGGAAATCTTTACAACCCAATTATTATCATTCATCGAGGAAAAATCAACAAGTCAATCAATTCGTAAGTTAACAACATTTACGGAACAATATATCTCTTTATTCACAGGTCTTGCTGTAAAATATAATGTCAATATTATTGGTGGGTCGCACTTTGTAGAAGAAGAAGGGAAAATTTATAATATTGCCTATTTATTTAGAAGAGATGGGACAATAGAAAAACAATATAAAATACATATCACACCAAACGAAAAGAAATACTGGGGAATTACTGGTGGCGATGAAGTAAAGGTATTTGATACAGACTGTGGCAAAATTGCCATCCAGATTTGTTATGATATTGAATTCCCTGAATTAGGTCGTATTGCAACAGATAAAGGTGCAAATATTATCTTTACGCCATTTTGTACGGATGAACGCCAAGGGTTTTTACGGGTAAAATATTGTGCGCAAGCTCGGGCGATTGAAAATCAGGTTTACGTGGTGATTGCAGGGACAGTTGGAAACTTATCTGAGGCGGAAAATATGGATATTCAATATGCGCAATCAGCAATCTTTACGCCTTCTGATTTTACGTTCCCTAGAGATGGAATTGAAGGGGAGTGTCCAGCAAATATCGAAACAGTCGTTGTTGGTGATGTTGATTTAGAAATACTCAGAAGACATCGTAAATCAGGAAATGTTACTCAACTAAAAGATCGTCGTAGAGATTTATATGAAATTAATTATAAATATAAATAAAAACTCGCAATTCTGCGAGTTTTTCTGTTTTTTAAGGTTTAACTCGTAAATTTTACGTTCATGCTAGTAGTTGATGACAAGGGGCTGAACGTAATGAAAGTGATAGTTGAAAAAAATACCATAATAAAGTCGATACTAATAATTGTTGCAGCATTTTTTATACTTTCTGCGGCTAACTACTATTTCACCTCTCAGATAGATCATTTAGAAGACTTAACAGTTGAACTTCATTCAAAAAATCCACCAATAAAACAAGGGGATCGAACGATCTTTCAGGTACTTGTTTACGATAAAAATCATACACCTGTTGAGAATGTGAAAGTCGAAATAAAACTTACTTCAAAACTATATAAAACAGAAACATTAAATCGTAAATTCGTCCATATAGAAGACGGTTTGTATGAAACAGATTTGCAGTTTTTTCATCACGGGGAATGGGAAGTAGCAATTTTGCTCAAGAAGGGCCTTAGTAAAATTTCAAAACCTTTTGATTTACTTGTAGAAAAGTAACGTATTTTTGTACCGGTATGTTAAAGTAAAGGGGAAGTTTTGTGTAGGGCGGTGGATTTGTTGAATTTTAACGGCCAAAGTGTTTTACCAGCTGTTCGTAGCATAAAGGATATTGAAAGCTTGTTCAAAAGTGAATTTACCTACATAGTGTTGTTAAATAGCCATATTGGTCAACTGAAAAGCCTTGTCCAGTTGGCTAAAAACAATGGTAAGAAGGTATTACTCCATGCTGACTTAGTTCAAGGACTACGAAATGATGAGTATGCAGCTCAGTTTCTCTGTCACGACATTAGACCAGCGGGATTAATCTCTACGAGAAAAAGTGTTGTATTAACTGCAAAGAAGCATAAGCTAATCTCCATTCAGCGATTATTCCTATTAGATTCGATAGCACTTGAATCAAGCTATAAACTACTTGAAACGACTCAGCCTGATTTTATCGAAGTATTGCCCGGTGTCATGCCACACATTATTCGTGAGGTTTATGAAAAAACAGGTATTCCAATTGTTGCTGGTGGTTTAATAAGGGAAAAACGTGAAGTTAAAGAGGCTTTGCAAGCCGGGGCTACTGCTGTAACGACATCTCGAGCAGAGTTATGGAGCTAGGTATCTTCATTTAAAAGCCTCTAACAGGAAAGTTCACTTTCTATATAGATATCCTTCAGTAACTATTTTCATCTCAGTTGATGAAAGTGAACTTTCATTGGTATCTAACAACGCATGAATTTCATTGACTGGATTTTCACTAGATGATTTAATGGAAATATGTAGTATAACGTTTAAGAGATCGGAAACCAATGCTTTTCTAGTAGAAAACTAGATAGGTCGTTTTTGATCTCTTTTTTCTTATCACATGATATGGAGGTTTATAATGGAAAAAAAGTATATTCTTTCATTAGACCAAGGTACAACTAGTTCGAGAGCGATTCTTTTTAATAAAGCTGGCGAAATCGTGGCAACAGCTCAAAAGGAATTTACTCAGATATTTCCTAGACCTGGTTGGGTAGAGCATAATGCCAATGAAATCTGGGGTTCAATTTTAGCCGTTATAGCAGAGCTTTTGACAAAGTCTGAAAGTAAGCCAAATGAAATTGCTAGCATTGGTATAACAAATCAACGCGAAACAACTGTTGTCTGGGATAAAGAAACAGGACATCCCGTCTACCATGCGATTGTCTGGCAGTCTCGTCAAACTTTAGATATTTGTGAAGAGTTAAAAGAGAAAGGTTATAACGAAATTTTCCGTAACAAAACGGGATTGCTAATTGATGCCTACTTCTCAGGAACAAAGGTGAAATGGATTTTAGATAATGTAGATGGGGTTCGTGAGAAAGCTGAAAAAGGAGAGCTATTGTTTGGGACAATTGATACATGGCTAATTTGGAAGCTTACAGGTGGGAAGGTCCATGTAACAGATTATTCAAACGCTTCACGTACACTAATGTATAACATTTATGATTTAAAATGGGATGAAGAATTACTCGAAATACTTACGATACCAAAGGTTATGTTACCAGATGTACGGCCTTCCTCAGAAGTCTATGGGGAGACTGTTGCCGAGCTTTTCTTTGGTGAGGAAGTTCCAATTTCGGGTGTAGCTGGTGATCAGCAAGCCGCATTATTCGGTCAAGCATGCTTTCAAGAGGGAATGGCGAAAAACACCTACGGTACAGGTTGTTTTATGCTCATGAATACTGGAGCAAATGCTGTGAAATCCGAGCATGGTTTATTAACTACAATAGCATGGGGAATAGACGGAAAGGTCGAGTATGCCCTGGAAGGAAGTATTTTTGTTGCTGGATCAGCTATACAGTGGCTCCGAGATGGTTTAAGGATGATTAAATTTGCTGCAGATAGTGAAAAGTATGCGCAAGCCGTTTCATCAACTGATGGAGTTTATATGGTCCCTGCTTTCGTTGGTCTTGGAACACCTTATTGGGAAAGTGAGGTTCGTGGAGCTATATTTGGACTTACTCGTGGAACAGAAAAAGAACACTTTATCCGTGCTACACTAGAATCACTAGCCTATCAAACAAAAGATGTCCTTACAGCAATGGAAGCAGACTCAGGTATACAGTTAAAGACACTACGAGTTGATGGAGGCGCTGTCGCAAATAACTTCCTCATGCAGTTCCAAAGTGACATGCTAGGAGTACCAGTCCAACGGCCAATAATAAACGAAACAACTGCTTTAGGCGCAGCTTACTTAGCTGGTCTTGCCGTTAATTTCTGGGAAAATCGGAATGAAATTGAAAATCAATGGAAAATTGATCGAACGTTTGAAGTAGAAATGAAGAAAGACGAACAAGAAAGACTTTATAGTGAGTGGAAAAAAGCTGTAGAGGCAACAATCACTTTTAAAGTTAAATAATAGTAACAATAATGCCGTGATCATGATATACTATTACTAAGTTAATCAATCGGTCGGAGAAACGGAGAGACCACAACACTCTATTGTAAATAGCAATAGAGCTGTTGTGGTCTTTTTGTATTCTTTTAAAAAGGCTGTTTTCGAAAAGATTGTTACTTTCGTAAAAATCCCAAAAGCCGGATTTTTACACATATTACTAAGAATTCACCACTAATTTAGTAAGTAATGCTCTTTTCTTACATAATTTATTGGCTGATATCTTCATCTAGGGTATTTTTCCGATAATTTTAGGATAGAAAAGCCACAATGTATACGAAAAGAGCCTTTAAAAAAGAAGGAGTGTTGGTAAATGGGTAGGTTGTTTTCAAGTTTAGAACGCAGTAGTTATCTTCAACAAATGAGTACTGAGCAATTAGATCTTCTCGTTATCGGTGGAGGGATAACTGGTGCCGGTATTGCATTAGATTCCCAAGTTCGGGGCTTAAAAACGGGTTTAATTGAGATGCAAGACTTTGGGGCAGGAACGTCTAGTCGATCTACTAAACTGGTCCACGGCGGGTTACGGTATTTAAAGCAGTTCGAAGTGAAGTTGGTTGCAGAGGTAGGAAAAGAACGTGCCATCGTTTATGAGAATGCCCCCCATGTCACTAACCCTGAATGGATGCTATTGCCCCTAATAGAGGGTGGGACTTTCGGAAGATTTACAACCTCGCTAGGATTAAAAGTTTATGATTTTCTGGCAGGAGTTAAAAGATCAGAACGCCGCTATATGCTGAATAGAACTCGCACCTTAGAGAAAGAACCATTACTTCGAAAGGATAAGCTAAAAGGTAGTGGTGTTTATGTTGAATACAAAACGGATGATGCTAGATTAACACTTGAAGTGATGAAAGAAGCAGTAGTTCGAGGTGCCTTAGCAGTTAATTATGCTAAGGTAGATGGTTTCATTTACGACGAGAATAAAAAAGTTATAGGTGTGAAAGTTATTGACCAATTAACTAGAGAGCAAACAATCATTAGGGCTAAGAAAATTGTTAATGCAACGGGGCCATGGGTGGATACGCTAAGGGAGCAAGATAACTCGAAAAAAGGAAAGTATTTATATTTAACTAAAGGAGTTCATATAGTTATTGACGGAACTCGTTTTCCTTTAAAGCAAGCCGTTTATTTTGATACAGAAAGCGATGGAAGAATGTGCTTTGCGATTCCAAGAGACGGAAAAACGTATGTAGGTACGACTGATACGTATTATAAAGATGACATTACTCATCCAAGAATGACTGTTGCCGACCGCGATTACATTATTGATGCAGTCAATTATATGTTTCCAGAGGTGAAGCTTACTGTTAAAGATATTGAATCTTGCTGGACAGGATTACGTCCGTTAATTCATGAGGAAGGAAAAAGTGCTTCAGAAATTTCAAGAAAAGACGAAATTTTCTTTTCTGATAGCGGTCTAATATCTATCGCTGGTGGAAAATTGACCGGGTACCGTAAAATGGCAGAAAGAATTGTAGATATAGTCTGTCGTGATCTAGGTGTGAAAGAACGTTGTCAAACTGATAGGGTCACGTTGTCAGGTGGGGATATGGGAGGTTCAATTCATTTACCGGCATTCCTAGAAGGTAAGACAAAGGAAGGGATGAAACTAGGGTTAGAAGAAGAAGAAGCTTACAGATTAGCAAAACTTTATGGGACGAATGTGTCTAGGATTTATGAAATTATCTCCACAATCGGTGAAGAAGCCAATCGATACGGTTTACCAAGCTCATTATTGGCCTCACTAAGATATGGAATTGAAGAAGAGATGGTGGCGACACCTGTAGACTTTTTTAACCGCCGTACTAGTGCAATATTCTTTAATATTGCTTGGGTCAGAACTTGGAAAGAACCGGTACTTAAATATATGAAACAGTGTTTTCAGTGGTCTCTTGAAGAAGCCAATTACCATAGAAAACAATTGGAAACTGAGATTGAACATGCAACAATTCCAGTTGATGAAGTTGTTGAGCTTAAGAAGCAGATTATCTAAATGTAAGAAAGACACCTTTGTTAACCCAGGTGTCTTTCTTTGTTAGTTATTACGGCTAATTGCTCCTTTTTTGCCAAAGCAAATCGAAAGCAAAATAGGCCTCCTATTCCCAATGTTAAATATACCAAGCCCATGCCAGTAGAAGATAAATAGGCACCAAGGGTAAGACCTAAACTGCCTAACAACATAGCAACATTAAGTGCTAGATTATCCACAGCCATATATGAAGCTCGGGACTGTTCAGGAATAATACCGGCAAGCAGTGTTTGCCTTATCGGTGAATACATGAGTTCACCTAGGGTAAATAGTAATGCAGCTAACATTAAAATAGTTAGACTGTTACTAAATGCTAGCGTACTGAAGCTTAAAGAATATATCAATAGGCCAATTGTTAGGATGAGCTTGTGATTCCATTTACTAATCCATTTCGTAAGGTGAAGAGTAGCAACTACTACAATAAGAGTATTTGTTAGCAGAATAAAACTAAACATTTGGATACCACCAATTTCATACCCGAATATCATGGTTTGGAACTCTTCTTTTAAACGAACGGCTATATACTTATCTAACTGAAATTCCAAGGAAAAGATAAAAACCGTTCCGATTACAAACAACATAAATCGGTAATCGTTCACTACACTCCAATAGTTAGTAAAAATATTTTTGTTTAGTGGCGGATTGCTAGTGTCTTTTACTAAGGTAACTGGTTTCATAGTTTCATTAATAAAGAAAACAATAATGATTAAGGTAAATAAACTAATTAAAGCAAAGGCAAAAAACAAAAGGAAACGACTGCTCTCAAAGAAAATGGCTCCGATGATGACTCCGATAGAAATAGCAATGTTGCCTGACCAATACTGTAATCCATAAATATAAGGACGTTCTTCTTCCTTACTACAATCGATAATCATGGCACTTGCAGCAGGATTTATAATGCCTGAGCTTACATTGCTAATTAGGAACATAAGATAAGTAATCCAAACTGAAACAAACCAAGGTGAATTAACCAATGCCATGATAACTAATGCTGCAACCTGAATAATAAGTGCAAAGATCATTACTTTCTTTCGTCCTAATTGATCAGCCAAATAACCAGAAAAGAGACCCGCTACAATAGAACAAAGGATGTTAACTGCTAGCATTATTCCAGCCATTCCCTGGCCCACTTGGATGGAGAAGTAGATGGCCATAAATGGAAAAATTGCCATCTGTGACAAATCAGTAATAAAATCTGTAAATAGTCTAATTTTGATCGTAGTTTGTAAGTTTCTAAAACTCATTTTTTCTCTACCTTCTTTCTGCTCCTTAAATTATAATCAAGGAAAACATGAAGAAAAACTGAAAATACAAGATATTAATTTCGTATTTTAAGGAGAGAACAATGAACGTTTTAGAACACTTTGTTACCTTGCGATTAACTTTTCTTACAACACAGGAAAATGAGGAAGTACTTACAACAATTCCATATATCGCGGATAAATTAGCTTGTACAGAGAGAAATACGAACTTTATTATAAAGAAAATGACAGAGAATGGGTGGATCACCTGGTATCCAAAAAAGGGGCGAGGGAAACAATCGACATTATTGTTTCATTTATCGTTACACGAAGTTTCAGTCATGAATGTAAACAGACTAATTCTAGATAACAAAATAGAAGAGGCATATTTATTTATAACAACGTACAAATTTCCATCTGAAATAAAAGCAGTCCTTCTAAACCTATTTCAGGATCATTTTGGCTTTACTTCTACCTTTAAGGAAAATAAGAGGCAAGATGTCTTGAGGATCCCTACAGATACTAAGGTATTTACACTAGATCCGCAAAAAGTTGCTATCGTTCATGAAGCGCACATTGTTTCCCAAGTATTTGACACTCTGATATGTCTAGACAATAAAAGCGGAACGTTCCAGCCGAAAATTGCAATGGCTTGGGAGCAAAAACATGGAATAGAATGGACATTCTATTTGAGAAAGGGTATCCTTTTTCACCATGGACGAAAGCTAACTGCAGAAGATGTTCAGTTTACATTTCATCGCTTAATGACAGATAAAACTATACCAACATCAGGTCTTTTTGATGTAATAGAAAAAGTTGAGATTATTGACGAAATAACTATTCAATTTATCTTGAAGTACGAAAATCATCTATTCCTTGATTTACTCAGTTGTTTTTATTCTTCGATTATTCCATACGACGTAAACATCGAGCTTAAATCAATAGGTACTGGTCCGTTCAGTATTGCAAAACGTGATGACTGTTTTTTAGTGTTAGAGGCAAATCACAATCACTTTTTAGGCAGGCCATTTTTAGATCAAATAGAAATTTGTTATGTTCCAGAAACAATTTCGGATAGCTTCCTTACAAAAGATCAGGAAAATAACGAAACGAAAGTTTTTAACGAGTTAGGTAGCTATTTTCTGATCTTTAACTTTAATAAGGTTGGAATTCATCATAATCTTTATTTTCGGAAGGCTATTGAACTGGTTCTCAATCAATCTGAACTTGTTGAGCAGTTAGGCTATCCGAGGGGTATGGTAGCAAAGAGCTTTCTTGTAAATAAAAGTGAACTTGACGCTGACATTATTTCTAGTAATGAGAAAGCTTTAGATAATCTAAAATTAAGTAATTACAACGGTGAGACTATTGAAGTAGCTACATTTGAAAGTAAGGAAGCTATTGAGGACATGAATTGGCTAAAGTCCAATTGTGAGAGGATAGGGATTTCTCTTACTATTCACCAGATCCCATTAGAAACTATTTACAACCCTAGTGAAATGAGCAAGTATGACGCATTTTATTGTGGAGAAACCTTTGATGAAAATCAACTGTTGAGTTTATATCTATTATTCAAGAGTGAGAATAGTCTGCTTCGGTTTGGGTTGAATCAAAAACTTCGTAATAGAATAGATGCACTATTAAAAGAAGTTCAGTCAACAATAGAACCAAATGAACGACTAAATAACCTGCTAAACATTGAGGAGTGGCTTTTAAGAGAGGCTATTGTTATTTTAACGTACCATACAGTAGAGGAACAAAGGTATCATAAGTCGTTAAAAGGAGTTGAATTATCAGGGTTTGGAATGCCCGATTTTCGACAACTATGGATTAAGCGGGAAAAAGAAGACCAAAATGATGTATTCAAATGTTCCATATATATCCCTTAATTCGAGCGGAGATGTTGAATAACCAACATTATTGTCGAAGGAATTATTTCATCTTGTAGGGACTTTATTGATAAAATATAGGATGTAGCAAAAAGTACATAGAAGTGAGGGAGTGCATAAATGGATTGGAAGAATACATATGAAACATGGGTCAATTATGAAAAACTTGACCAGGAATTACATGAACAGTTACAAAAAATAAATGAAAATGAACAGTTGCTAGAAGACTGTTTCTATAAAAATTTAGAGTTCGGTACGGGTGGAATGAGAGGTGAAATTGGTCCTGGGACAAATCGAATGAACGTATATACTATTCGTAAGGCAGCCCTAGGATTGGCTCAATTCATTCTTGCTCATGGTGATGACGCGATTCAAAGAGGTGTTGCCATAGCATATGACAACCGTTTTAAATCGCAGGAATTCGCGTTAGAATCGGCGTTGACTTTAGGGAAACTTGGGATCAAAACTTACCTTTTTAAAAGATTACGCCCTACACCAGAACTTTCATTTGCGGTTCGCTATTTAAACGCGTTTTCTGGTATCGTGATCACTGCAAGTCACAATCCACCAGAATATAATGGCTTTAAGGTTTACGGAGATGATGGTGCTCAATTAACTCCGGATGCAGCTGAGTTACTAGTAGACAAGGTAAATGAGGTTGAAAATGAGTTGTTAATAGAAGTTGCTGAGAAAGAAGCACTACTAGAAAACGGTTTGCTTGTGATGATTGAAGAAGAGATAGATGACGCTTATGTCGAACAGTTAAAGACTGTAATTGTAAATAAAGAATTAGTGAGTACGTTTGGTCAAGAGGTGAAGATTGTCTTTACCCCACTTCACGGAACAGCAACATTACCTGTTCAACGAGGATTTGAGGCTGTTGGCTTTACAAATTATCAAATTATTGAAGAACAAGCTATTCCTGACCCGAAATTTACAACAGTTGCATCGCCTAACCCCGAAGAGCATTCTGCTTTTGAAATGGCCATTAAATACGGATTAGAGTTTGATGCAGATGTACTTATTGCCACAGACCCAGATGCTGACCGAGTTGGTGTTGCAGTAAAGGATGACAAAGGTGAATATGTGGTTCTTACAGGAAATCAAACAGGCGCCTTAATGGTTGAATATTTGCTTTCGCAGCAGCAAAAGGCAGGGACTCTTCCGGCCAATGGTATTGTAATTAAAACAATTGTAACTTCGGAGCTTGGTAGAATTATTGCTGAAGCATATGGTTTATCAGCATTAGATACCTTAACAGGATTTAAGTTTATCGGTGAGAAAATTAGGGAATACGAAACGTCAGGTGAGAAGACTTTCTTATTTGGTTATGAAGAGAGCTATGGATACCTAGTAAAGGACTTTGCGCGAGACAAAGATGCTATACAAGCCGTTCTGTTAGCGGCAGAACTTACTGCTTATTATAAATCTCAAGGTAAAACTCTTTATCAGGGATTAATGGAACTTTTTGAAAAGTACGGTTATTACTTAGAAGGCCTACAATCAATTACACTAAAAGGGAAAACAGGCATCGAAAAAATGAACGAAATCATTACCTCTTTTAGAGAAAATCCGCCTAGCGATTTTGCTGGTTCTCGAGTAGTTGCGGTAGAGGATTATTTGTTGCAGGAACGTATATTTATTGAAACAGGTAGTAAAGAAGAAATTACGCTTCCAAAGTCAAATGTTCTGAAATATCTTCTTGATGATCAATCATGGATCTGCGTTCGACCATCAGGAACAGAACCAAAGATTAAGTTTTACTTTGGAACAACTAGTGACTCTTTAGAAGCTAGTGAAACTCATTTAGATCAATTAAAAGCATCTGTGATGGAGAAAATTAATTAGATTGAGTTGTAATTTTGCGAGCGCATAAATTATTTTATTTATGTGCTCGCCCTTAAAAAAACCTGGACACTACAATAGAGGTGAGCTGAGATGGTTACAACAGGGCAGATGTTAGGGTGTAATATAGAGAGTAAAAGAAGGGAAATGATTGAAGCTAGCAATCGCTATGGCTTGTGTGCCAATGTGACAATTAAAATTAGTCAAGAGTTGGACGAGCTTTTAAACCAATACTACAGAATGATGACACAACCCAAAGAAATGTATGTTGAAACTAGTAAATAAAAAAAATCTAAATTATTTTTTCAACATTTGTTGACAAATTTCATGAAGGCTGGTAGTATATATTCTTGTGACTGACATTTTTAAAAAACAAATATTTTAAGTAACACGGAGGAATACTCAAGTGGCTGAAGAGTTCGGTCTTGAAAACCGATAGGTCGTGAAAGCGGCGCGGGGGTTCGAATCCCTCTTCCTCCTCCATATTTTTGGACCCGTGGTGTAGCGGTTAACATGCCTGCCTGTCACGCAGGAGATCGCCGGTTCGATCCCGGTCGGGTCCGCCATTTTCAATTATGAATTACGAATTATGAATTATGGCTCGGTAGCGACGAGCATTACTTCCTTGAATTAGCATCGAGTTGTCTCGACGAAGCATGCTTCGGAGCATAACTAGTAGAGGAAGAGACACAGATTCATATGTAATAATGAAATAAAGATAATCTGATAAAATGGCTCGGTAGCTCAGTCGGTAGAGCAGAGGACTGAAAATCCTCGTGTCGGCGGTTCGATTCCGTCCCGAGCCACCATTTTTAACATTATACTTAGAAGTCCGTTTTTGATTATGCCGGGGTGGTGGAATTGGCAGACACACAGGACTTAAAATCCTGCGGTAGGTGACTATCGTGCCGGTTCAAGTCCGGCCCTCGGTACTCTAATTAACTTGGCAGCAGCCAAGTTTTTGTAACCTCTAAGTATAAAAAACATGCGCTCTTAGCTCAGCTACGAGCAACTCATCTTCGAATAACTACGAGTT
>NZ_QOUX01000038.1 GCF_004116265.1 Anaerobacillus alkaliphilus
TTTAAAAAGGTTTTTAACGTCGAATTGAATTCTTGACTACTCAAGTTTACTCAAAAGCTTTTACAAACTTTCCGGTAAAACTTAAATGTGTTAGTTGTTATCTAGTTTTCAAGGAACAAATTCAATTTTGAATTGGGTAATTATGAATTTTGAATTGGTTGAAGGCTTCTCTGAGATGCTTTCAATACTTCATAATTCAAAATTGACAATTGACAATTCATAATTGTTTTTCGAGAGATTATTCTCTCAAAACTGAAACACAGCGTCAGCGTACTTTTCCAAAGAAAAGCATCGACTAGAGTTTTAACTCCATAG